>JALNZK010000057.1 GCA_023229365.1 Pseudomonadota bacterium
CGGTATCCGTGCCTGTGTCGGTATCCGTGTCTGTGTCGGTATCCGTGTCTGTGTCGGTATCCGTGTCTGTATCTGTGTCAGTGTCGGTATCGGTGTCGGTGTCGGTGTCGGTATCGGTGTCGGTGTCGGTATCGGTGTCCGAGTCCGAGTCGGTGTCCGTATCCGTGTCCGTGTCCGAATCGCTGTCGCTGTCCGAATCCGAATCGACGTCGGAATCCGAATCCGTGTCGGTATCGGCGTCGGTGTCCGTTCCGCCGCTGTCGAAAGAAGCGGGCTGCTGCCCGGAGCACGAGAGGACGAGGAGCGCCGTCGCGACGAACAACACGATCTTCATGTCTTTCCTCCGGGCAAAGCGGTCATCTGCTGCCGCAACTCCTACCTTACGGGAATTGGACGTCAGGAGGTGGTTTTTTTCCGCAAGGTCTTGTCACGGACCGCGGCGCGGAACGCACCGGCGCCGGCCATCATCGCGCCCGTGAAGCCGCCGCCCGGGCGGGCGAAGGCGGACGCGAGGTAGACGCCCGGGGTCGCGGTCCAGGCCGTGGGGCGGAAGCGACCGGCCGCCGACGGCACCTGATCGTAGCCGTAGACGGCGCCCTCGGGCGTGCCGAGGTACCGCGCCATCGTGCGCGCGGTGGCCATCTCGACGTGCCTCAAGGAGCCGCGCATCCCCGGGTACCGGCGCTCGAGATCCGCGAGGAGCGACTCGGTCCACGCCGCCTTGCGATCCTCGTACTCCGCCGGCGACAGCGCGCTCCAGTTCGCGAGCGTGTCGAGCCCGCACAAGACGGCGACGTGGTTTCCCGGGCCGCCGATCCCGGCGTTCAGGCGGTCGTAGTCGACGAGCACGTAGCACGGCACCCGTCCCGCCGGCGCCGCGCCGACGAGGCGGAGGCCCTCGGGAAAGTCGCGCAGCGTGCGCTGCCAGTCCGGGAACACGAAGGTCGAGTACGCGTCCGCGCCGAACGAGGCCGGCGGCCGGTCGAGCACCAGGTAGAGCTGCCAGAGGGAGGCGGAGTACGGGAAGGCGGCGTACGCCTCCTCGAAGCGCCCGCGCCGCTCCTCGGGCAGCATCGCGCCGAGGTGCGCCGGGGCGGCGTTCCCGAAGAGGGCGCCCGCGAGCGCCGTCCGCCGGTCGCCGCCCGAGACCGCGTCGACGTGCTCCACGCCCCGCGCGCGTCCGCCGTCGACGAGGATGCGATCCACGCGGCGCCCGGTCTCGACGGCCCCGCCGCGCGATCGGACGATTCCCGCGAGGTGGTCGGAGAGCGCCTGGCCGCCGCCCGCGATGTAGTGGCAGCCGCCGAGGTAGAAGGAGCCCTGGCCCGCGGCGAAGAACAGGAGCGAGACGGCGTTCGGGTCCGCGCCGTAGTAGCCGAGGTTCGCCCCGAGGGCGATCTTCACCGCCTCGTCGCCGCCGAAAAGCCGATCCAGGAACGGGCCCAGGCACGTCCGCTCGTGCTTGCCGATGATCCAGAAGCGGATCGGCAGGATCGGCGCCTGCAGGATCCACCGCAGCCGCGCGCCCTGGTGCCGCGCGACGGAGGCGATCTTGCGGCGGATGGCCAGGATCGTGTCGAAGTACGTCTTCAGCGCGGCCTCGTGCCGCGGGAAGCGGAGGGCCAAAGCCTCCCGCGCGGCGGCTTCGCCGTAGGGCATGACGAACGGCTCGCCGAGGACGGAGGATCGAACCGCGTAGAACTCGCCGGTCGGGATGAACCGGATCGACTCGCGGAGCGCGAGCCGCGCGACCAGCAGGTTCTTGCAGTCGCCCGCGTCGAGCCCGTCGATCTGGTGCAGCCCGGCCTCGAGGAGGACGCCGTTGCGGGTGAAGCACGACGCGGCGCCGCCGATCTTCGTGTGGCGCTCGAGCACGAGCGCGCGGCTGCCCTCGAGGGCGGCGAGGGCGCTCGCGGTGAGCCCGCCGAGCCCGGAGCCGATGGAGATGGCGTCGTAGCGGTCCGGCATGGGGTTCCCCTACAGGGCGCCGAGGTACAGCTTGCGGTGGCGGACGAAAGAGACGACGAAGAAGGCGACGGTGACCGCCGTCGCGGCCGCGATGAGCCCCACGCCGGCCCGTGACGGCGCGCGCAGATCGCAGAGGTCGATCGCGAGCGCGGCCCCGCACAGCGCGATCTGGAGGACGGACTTGAGCGCGAGCCAGAGGAAGCGCGGCGCGATCTTGTGCGACGCGACGAGGTTCGAGAGGCCGCCGGCGGAGAGCTCCAGCGTGACCGCCAGGATGATCATGGCGCTCGCGCCGAAGTCGTCGAAGCGGCCGAGCAGGAGCAGGAAGGCGAGCGGGACGAGCACGCCGTCGAGGGCGAAGCGGCCGAGCTCCCGCAGCCCGCCGGAGCTGCCGCGGAGCGCGCTCCACGCGTCGGAGAGGTAGGAGGCGCCGCTCACGACCGTGAGCGCCGTGATCCCGTAGAGCGTGATCCAGCTCGCCCCGTCCGCTCCGAGGAAGTAGCGGGCGGCGGCCTCCGCGGCCATCAGCCCGGCCATCGTCAGGCTCCTCCTGCCCTGCTTCCGCCCGCGCGCGAGCCGGTACAGGATCAGGCTGAGCGGCGCCAGGATCGGCGCGAGCACGGCGACCCAGGTGATCCAGTCGGGCGCCTTCGAGAGGAAGGTCGCGTAGTAGAAGAGGATGTAGCCGACGCCGACCATCTGCACCGCGGTCTTGGTCTTCGCGAGCGCGGACGTGCGCATGGGCGCGTCGCGGAGCAGGAGGCTCGTGCGCAGCGACGTCACGAGGAAGTCGCGCAAGAAGATGCAGCAGATCATCCACACCGGGACGACGGTGCGCCCCCACTCGGGCACGGCGCGCTCGGCGAGCGGCAGGAAGATGACGGCCACGAAGATCTTGTCCGCGATGGGATCGAGGAGCCCGCCGAGCACCGTGGGGCCCTGGCGCCGCGCGACGATGCCGTCGAGCCAGTCCGTGATCCCGATGAGGAAGATCGCTGCGACGCAAGCGTAGAGGTGCGGCGCGCCCTGGTAGAGCAGCCAGCCCGGGATCGGCATGAGCACGATCCGCGCGAGCGTCATGATGTTCGCGGCGTTCTTCATCGCCCGTCCGTGCGCCTCCTCCGGACGCGAGAATGCCGCTCGCAGGCACGATGTGCAAGCGGATGTCGCAGGAGGACGCCCCGTGGATCTGGTTCACAGTCCTTCAACAAATATCCGAACGGTTCGAGAGGTGATTGGAAAAGTTCGAATAAAGTGGACGGCAGATCGCGATCCTACTGCACGTTCGGCATGGAAGCGATCGCGATCGGGCTGCCGGCAGCGTTTTCTGAAGTTCGTTTTAGCGACAAAGATCATTGAAGGGCGACGGCAGATACACGTCCACGCCCAGATTCACGGAATCCGGCGCGAGACGTCCCGAGGTGGCGGCATGAGCGCAACTACAACGCCGACGCCGTGTACATGGTGACGAGCGGCGGTCGGAAGGATCCGTCCGGGAACTCGACGGCGAAGGCGCCGGCGCGGTACGCGATCGACGCGGTGCGGTAAGCCTTCAGGAACTCACGCCAGTCTCGTTCGTATGCCTTCCGCGTCGCGTTGTCGGAGGCGTGGCAGAGTGGCTGCAGCCCGGACCTCTTCGGGTTGCGCGGCCGGTCGCGCGGGTCGAGCCTTCGCAGGGCCGGGACGCCGACGACCGTGCGGCCTTCTGCCTGGCGTTCTTGCGCGGCGATCTCCTCGGCCTCGCGCACGAGGTGACGAAACCGCGTCTGGCGCTGGTGCATGGTCATCGACTCCCAACCGGGCAGCGGAGCGAGCTCGAAGGTGACCCACTTCATGTGATCTTTCGGGCGATTGCCGCGAATCGGCCCGCCCTTCTTCCACCAAGCCGTGCGGTCGATGTACCAGAACGTCAACGGGTCGCCGTGGGCGAGGTGACGGAACGTCGAGAAAAACGGCGATTCGCTCACGCGCTCGACCTGTCCGTCCTTCACGGCGTTGATCATGGCGTAGACGAGCTTCTGCTCGGCAGATTCGTCGTCGAGGCACGGCTCAGCGCGGTACCGCTCGCCGTACACGTGGTCTTCTCTGTCGAGCAACCGGTTGATCTCCCGGGCGATGAGGCTATGCACGTCGCGGAAGAAGTGCGGGACGTCGGCGCGCTGCGCGTCGTCGCTTGGCGTGAAGCCCGGGTGTTCGTGATCGACGTTCACCTCGAACCAGTTGAGTCGGATCTGGTGTTTCTGGAGCGCGCGGCCGATGCTCGCTCCGATGATGTTGATGACGCTCGGGATCGGCGTGATGTCGTTCGCGGGGTCGAGGGCGTTCGCCGGGCACGACGCGTCGAGCAGCGGGTTGCCTGGGTTGTGGTTCGGGCGGAACAGGAACGACCTGTCGTTGCAGCGGATCGCCGCGCTGTATACGATCCCGACCTCGTACCTGCGGATGCGGCTGCCCACATTCCTGAATCGGACGTTCGGGAAAAAGGTTGCCGGAAATCGTCTCGCTGGATCGACTGAGCTTCACTTCTGGTGAAACGAACGCCGGATTTGTTATCCGTGGATTCGTTTTTCGCGGTGCGCTAGGGTTGCGCCGATGTCGACGCGCACGAGGGAGCTGAAGGACGCGTTCCGCCCGCGGCCGATGGCCGAGAGGGAGCGGGAGCTCGCGCGGAACGACGCCCGCGGGGTGATCGAGGCGCTCGGGCCGAGGCTCTCCGAGGAGCGGCGGCACCGCATCGACGCGGTCGTCGCGAACCGCACCTCGCGCCTGCAGGTCGCGCTCGAGGGGGTCCACGATCCGCACAACGCTGCCGCCGTGGTCCGCACCGCCGACGCGTTCGGCGTGCAGCGCGTGCACATCGTGGAGCACGGGGTCCGGTTCCGCGCGTCGCGCAAGGTGACCCAAGGCACCCACAAGTGGGTCGACATCTCGGTCTGGAAGACCCCCGAGCCGTTCGTCGCGGCGATGCACGACGCGGGCGCCCGTGTGCTCGTCGCGGCGATGGATGCCGCGGCGGACATCCGCGAGCTCGACGCGGCGCGCCCGATGGCGCTCGTGTTCGGCAACGAGGCGGACGGCATCTCCGAGGAGCTGCGGGAGCTCGCGGACGGCGCGTTCAGGATCCCGATGTACGGGTTCGTCGAGAGCCTCAACGTCTCGGTCGCGGCCGCGATCGCGATCTCGACGCTCCGGGCGCGCGGCGGCGGCGATCTCCCCCGCGCCGAAGCCGACGAGCTGCGGGCCCGCTTCTATCTCCGCGCGGTCCGCGCGGGCTACGAGATCGCCTGCCTCGAGATCGGCGGTCGCGCGCCGAGGTAGGGCGGGTGCGGGCTCAGTCCCCGGCCTCCACCGCCACGAGCGTCCAGCCGGGGCCGCTCCTCTCCAGCACGAGCGTCGCGTCGAACTGCCCGACGAGGGTATCGACGCGGCACTGCGCGCCGTGCTCCGCGAGCCCGAGCGCGCCGGCGTCGGGTTCGGCCGGGTTCGCCGGATCCACGCCCTGGATATCCTCGAAGACGTTTCGCTCGCAGAGCTGCTCCGGGCTCGCGATCCGCCGCGGCTCGGTAATCGGCGGCCCGCCCGGCACCTTCACGCCGACGACGGCCCGCCAACGGAGCGGGAAGCGGACGCTCTTCGCGAGGAAGGCGTAGTCCTTCGCCTTGCACGCGCCGCCGAGATCGGCGAGGAAGCGCCGCAGCGCGGGATCGAATCCGGGGGCCTTGCGGGCGTCCTCGGACGGCTCCTCGCAGCTGCACATCCCGCCGCCGGCGTCCGGCGCGCACACCGCGAACGCGGTGTCGCCAGGGGAGAGGGGAGTGGCCGTGCCGTCTGGCGGCTTCCGCTCCGAGCACGCGGCCACGGCGGTCGCGAGGGAGAGCAGGAGGGGAGGAAGGGCCTTCCGGAGAAGCATGCGCCGAGCATATTAGAAAAGACGGCGTTGTCTGCAAAAATGGGCCGCGCCATCCGATCTCGCCCGTCGCGGCACGATCCCTTCGATTGGTCGAAGCGCTGCTGGGAGGCGGGTGATCATGACACACTTGCGGGGCAGGCGTCCGGGCCTGGGGGGCGTTCCGTTCGCGGCCGCCGTGGCGTTCGCCGTGTCGCTCGGCTGCGATCCGCCCGTCCCGCGGGAAGCGGCGATCGAGGCTAAGGACACGCCGGCGGTCGTCGACGCTCCGGCGCCCCTTAGGACGCCGCCCGCGCCGCGCGCACAACGTGCGAAGCCGGACCTCCTCCCCGTGGACGGGGACGCCCCGAACGTCGTGCTAATCGTGGTCGACACGATGCGCACCGACGTCACGAGCCTGTTCCCGGACGGCTACGACGCGACGCCGTTCCTCGCCGAGCTCGCCGAGAAGGGCGTCGTGTTCAGGAACGCGTACTCGACCTCCTCCTGGACCGTGCCGGCCATGTACTCCCTCATGACCGGCCTGTACCCCTCGCAGCACGGCATGACGGCCGGCTACTTCGCCGGGGAGAAGGTCGTCGATCAGGCGGTGCTGCCGCAGGCCGCCTACACGCTCGCCGAGCAGCTGCGCGACCTCGAGTACGACACGTTCGGAGTCTGCACGAACCAGCACCTCGCCGCGAAGTACGGCATGGGGCAGGGCTTCGACAGATACGTGGGCGACACGTTCCTCAAGCTGCCGTTTCCCGATCTCGCGGTCGAGAGCCTCGCGCCGGAGATCCTCGCGTCGCCGCGGTACTTCCTGTGGCTGCACTACTTCGATCCGCACCACCCGTACGGCGCGAACCTCCCGTGGTTCGACGAGTGGAACCGCTCCGGGTTCGCCGACTTCCAGGCCATCTCGCTCGACGCGCTGTCCCGCTTCTACCGCGGTCGGCACGGCCTCGGGCCCGAGGACCAGCTGCCCGTCAACGTCCTCGTCCCGCTCATGCGGCGCGCCGTCGCGATCAGGTGGGGGCACCCCAAGAACTTCTTCGCCTCGATGCCACCGGGCGACGGCCCGCCCGCAGCGGGGACGACCGAGGCGCGGTACCTCGACTTCCTCAAGGCCGCGTACGCGAGCGAGGTGCGCAAGGCGGACGAGTCGATCCGGAGCGTCGCAGGCGAGCTGCGCTTCGACGACGACGACCTCGTGATCGTCGTCTCCGACCACGGCGAGGAGCTCATGGAGCACGGCGAGATCGGCCACAGGTGGCTCGGCTCGGTGTCGCAGGAGCTGATCCGCGTCCCGCTCCTGATCAAGTTCCCCGGAAACAGGGGCGCCGGCCGCGTCATCGACGCGCCGGTGTCGCTCGTGGATCTCGTGCCGACGATCCGCGCCGCCCTCGGGCAGCCGCCGATGGAGGAGCTGCCGGGAACGGACCTCGCGGCGCTGCTCGAGCGGGGAGCCGCGGCCGACCGCGAGATCTACTGCGAGCTCGCCGAGGGCGGGGCGCGGCTCCACTGCGCGATCGCGTACCCTTGGAAGCTCGTGCAGAACGAGACGAGCGGAACCGCGCGCCTCTACGACCTCTCGCGCGATCCGGGGGAGGACGACGACGTTTCGGCCGAACACCCGGACGTCGTCGAGAGGCTGAAGGAGGCGCTCTCCGCGTCGGACGCGAAGGGCGCGGCCCAGTGGCCGACGCCCGGCTCGGCGAGCGTCTCCGCGGACGAGCTCTCCCGCCTGCGCAGCCTGGGGTACGTGGATTGAGGCCCGCGCTCGCGCTGGTCGTCGCCCTCGCGGCCGCGTCGTGCGGCGGGGACGGCTTCTACTCGCTCGTGCAGCGCGACGGCGTCTGGTGGTTCGAGTCGCCGGACGGCGACGAGCTCGTGTCGCTCGGCGTGAACCACGTCGAGCCGGTGCTGCTCGCGTCCGCGCAGAACCGCGACGTCTTCGCGAAGCGCTACGGCGCGGATCTCTTCGACGAGAACGGCGCGGCGGTCGTCGGGAGCGCGGCCGCGGCGCGTTGGATGGCCGACAGCGTCGCGCAGCTGCGGGGGTGGGGGTTCAACAGCCTCGGCGTGCACAACCCGATCCCGCAGCGGGAGATGCCGTACGTCGCCAAGTTCCGGCCGCTGCCGCTCGACGGGTGGGAGGGGCTCGAGCGGCGCTACGCGGATCCGTTCAGTCCCGCCACGGCTGCGTACCTGAAGAAGGCGGCGTCGGTCTGGTGCGCGAAGAACGCCCGCGATCCGCTCATCCTGGGCGTGAGCTTCAACGACATGCCGATCTGGCGCACCTCGCCCGCGCGGATCCACGAGTGGGTGCGGTTCGTCATGGGGCTCGGCCCGGACGCGCCCGGCAAGCGGCGGTGGGTGCAGCTCCTGCAGCGGAGCTACCCGGGCCCCGTGGCGGCGGCCGCGGCGTACGGCGCCCCGGCGCGGACCTGGGACGAGCTCCTCGCGTTCACGGAGTGGGGCGATCCGCGCGCGCCCTGGCTCGCGTACAGGGACGCGAACGCCTTCCTGCCGGAGATCGCCGACGCGTGGTACGGCGCGATCGGCGGCGCGATCCGATCGTGCGACCCGAACCACGTGATCCTCGGCGACAAGCTCGAGGGCGCGGCCGACCTCCCCACGTGGCTCTACCCGATCGTCGGGCGCCACTTCGACGCCGCCTACATCCAGTGGTACGCGACCGCCGACCGGCAGGAGGCAAAGCTCGCGGAGCTCCACGCCGCGACCGGCGAGCCGATCCTCATGGGCGACTCGTCGTTCTCGCACCCCAACGAGAACGTCGCGGCGCCCAAGGGCGTGCACGTGGGCACCGAGCGGAAGGTCGGGAAGGCGTACGCGAGGTACCTCCGCGCGATGATGAGGAAGCCGTACGTCGTCGGCTGGCACTTCTGCGGGTACATCGAGGGCTCGCCTGACCTCGCGCGGTTCCACCCGTACTTCGCGATCCAGAACGGGCTCCTCCGGCCGGACGGCACGCCGTACCAGGAGGCGCTCGAGGGGGTGATCGCGGCGAACGCGAAGGCCGCGAGGTGGCACGAGCGCGCGAAGCCCGACGACGGCCGGGTGTGGGCGTTCAGGGGCGCGAGGAAGGGCGCGAAGCGATGCCGCCGCTCCGAGCGCAAGCTGTTCTCGATCTCGCAGATCGACAACAACGTCTTCAACCTCGAGGGCGTCGCCGTGCCGGGGCTCAAGGTCCCGAACAAGAGCGTCGGCTGGGTGATCACCGACGAGGGCGTCGTCGTCATCGACACGGGATCGCCGCAGGCGGGCCTCACCGCGAAGGCGCTCATCCGCTCCATGACCGACAAGCCGATCCGGTACATCGTCTACACGCACCACCACGGCACGCAGCTCGGCGGCGCGCGCGCCATCGAGGATCCCGGGACCAAGGTGATCGCGCACCAGGACCTCGTCGTGGAGCTCGATCTGATGCGCAAGCTGCACAGGTACAACGCGCGCCTGAACAGCATCCAGTTCAACATGCCGTTCTCGGGCGAGGGCTCGCGGCCGCCGGACTTCCGCTACCCGGACGTCACGTACGCCGACACCCACGCGTTCGAGCTCGGCGGCACGCGGTTCGAGCTGCACCACGTCGTGGGCGAGACCGACGACTACACGGTCGTCTACCTGCCGAAGCAGAAGATCGTGTGGGCGGCGGATCTCATGGGGCCTTCGGTGCCGATGATCGGCAGCCCGATGAAGATCGTGCGCGATGACGTGCGGTGGCGCATGGGGCTCGAGAAGATCAAGTCGTTCGGCCCGCAGGTGCTCGTCCTCTCGGTGGGTCCGCCGATGTGCGAGCCCGCCGCGATCGAGGCGAAGCTCGACGCGACGATCGACTACTTCAACTTCCTGAACGACGCCGTGTCCGCAGAGCTGAACGCGGGCTCGACGCTGGAGCGGGCGCTCGAGAACATCCGCGTCCCGGACGACATCGCCGAGAACCCGTGGCTCGGCGCCGAGCGCTACGGCTGCCTCGACTTCAACGTGAAGGGGATGTTCAGCCGCTACTCGGGCTGGTTCGACCAGAACGGCACGAGCATCGACCGGGCGCCGAGCGCGGACAAGGCGCGGCTGTTCGTCGAGGACATGGGCGGGCGGGGCGACGTGCTCGCGCGGATCGCGGCGCTCGAAGGGGTGGGGGACCGGCGGCTCGCGCTCGAGTACGTGGACCTCCTGCTCGAGTCGGATCGGGGGGACAAGGAGGCGCACAGGATCAAGGGCCGCCTCCTGCGCGCGCTGGGCGCGAAGAACGGCGACAACCCGATCATGCGGCACATGTACGGCCGCCTCGCCACCGTCGAGGAGGAGGCCGGCCGGTAGGGCTCAGCTCTCGAGCGCCGAGAGGATCGCCACCTGCGCCTCCACGAGCGCCGGGGTCTCGGTCCCGATCGCCGAGAGGATCTCGAACACCTCCTCGAGCGCCGGGATGACGCACGGGATCTTGCACTCCTCGATGTCGTACTCCGCGAGATCCGCGTCGAGCAGGCCTTCGACCGCCGCACTGAGCCCGTCGATCGCGGTGACGCCGTAGTCGCCGTCGCCGACGAGCGCCCCGAGATCCTCGTTCGCCGCGATGAGCGCGCGCGACGCGCCCTCGAGCGCCGCCATCTCGTACGCGAGCTCGGCGATCGCGACGCTGTCGTCCTCGGCGTCCGCCGACCAGTAGATCTCGTAGTCGACCCATGTCGCCCGCGCCTCGACCCAGCCCAGGATCCCGCCGAGCGAGCCGCAGTCGGAGCTGTACTCGCACGTCTCGTCCCCGCAGTAGGTGAACGGCCGGCCCGCGCAGTCGCCGTCGCACTCGCCCTCGCAGGAGCCGTGGCACTCGCCCACGCACGCGTCTGTGGACTCCGTGCCGCACATCCCCGTGCAGTCGCCGCTGCAGGTCGCGCCGTGGATCGTCTCGCAGATCCCTTGGCAATTGCCCTCGCACGGCCCGTGGCAGCTGCCGTCGTCTCCGTAGGAGAGGCAGCTCGCGCTGCATTCCCCGTAGCAGTCGCCTCCGCACTCGGCCGCGGCTGCGAGGTTGCAGGAGCCGTAGCAGGTTCCGTTGCACTGCTCATCCACCACAGGGGTCCGGCACTCGCCGGAGCAGGCCGCGCCGCAGGCACCGACGCACTCGCCCTCGCACGCGACCGGCGGGTACGCGCCGGCTTCGGGGAGGCAGGCGCCGTTCACGTCGCAGCCGAAGTGCGTCAGGCACTCGACGGCGACCTCGTGGGCGAGGGGGAGATCCGCGACGCACGTTCCTGCGCCCCAGGCGACGTAGTCCACAGCGTCGTTGACGACCACCAGCATCGCGCCCGGGACCGCCGCCGCGCTCTCGTCGAGCGGCGCCGCCGGATCGATCTCCACGCCGAGCGCCTCGGCCAGATCCGCGATCGTGTCCCGCGTGACCTGCTCGTTCTCCTCCAGACGCGAAAGGAGCGCGAGCGCCGCGCGGAAGAGGGTGTCGACGCGCGGATCGCCGGAGATCTGCCACTCCCCCTCCGCCAGCGTGGGGCACTCCCCCTCGCCCCCGCCGCCGCAGCCGCCGTCCGAGCAGTCGTCGGTGCAGGAGAGGGCGAGCAGGGCGACGCCGGACAAGAACGCGACGAATTTCGAAGCTCTCTTCATTCTCCACCTCCGGATGGATCTATCGTTCCTACGATTGAACCACACTTCCGGACGGGTGCGGGCGAAAAAGCTCAGCGCCTCGCGAGGACGCGGCGAAGGTGCGGGTTGAACGCCCGGTGATCGGCGAGGAACGCCTCGGGGTTTCCGAGCCCCTGGTGCAGGGCGACGCGCTCGAGCGGGTCGAGCTGGCCGTTCCCGTCCTTGTCGAGGTGGCGGAGCACCGCGTAGAGCATCTCGAGCTCGAGCGTCGTCAGCGTCTCGTTGTCGCTCTCGGCGCGGCAGAACAGCTCGATGATCTCCACGCACAGCTCGAGCTCGTCCTCCTCGATGAGGGCGCTCATGTTGAGGTCGAGGTAGTCGAGCACCTTGTTGAGCATCCCGAGGCCGTCGGCGCTCGGCTTCTGCAGCCGCGAGAGCACGCGCCGGGCGAGGAGCCGCTCGTGGGCGTCCAGGGCGCCCTTGCCGCGCACGTCCAGCCGGCCGAGCACGCCGCCGAGCTCGCGCATGCCGTCGTCCTTCAGGGCGCCGGGCTGCTTGGCCAGATCGGGGGCCTCTTCGGCGCTCGCGGCGATGAAGCCGGCCGCCAGCTCGGCGAGCGGCAGGTCGGCGCGTCGTTTGGGGTTCTTGGGGTGTCCGCGGTGATCCATGGCGTCCGGTCTACCAGTCCACGGCGAGGTCGTCCATCACGAGGGTTCCCCACTCGGTCGGCTCGAGCGCCATGTCCACGCCGCAGCCGCCGCCCGAGTTGTCGACGAGCAGGTTCGGCGCGCAGTTCGCGTGAAACGTCCACGCGAGGTACGGCACCTCGACCTCCTGCGCCGCGGCCTGCAGCGCCTCGGAGTCGTCCAGGGTCATGTACCCGTCGGCCGGGCCGTACTCGCCGATGATCACCGGCAGGGTCGCGGACGGCGTGACGAACCGGTCGTCGAAGTCGCTCTCCGGGTCGTAGACGTGCACCTCGTAGGCGACGTTATCGCCGTCCCCGGCGGTGATCGGGTGGGTGACGTAGTAGTCGAGGTGCCGCGCCCATCCGCCGGTGCCCTGCACCGTGACGACGTGGTGGGGCGCGCCGAGCTCGTCCTCCACCGCGCGGATCGCGGCCACCGCGTCGTTCATCGCGGTCCAGACGTCGGCGTCCAGCGCGCCGTCGAAGTTGTACTCCGGCTCGTTGCACAGGCCGAAGAGCACGTGGGCGTCGAACGCGAACGCCTCGGCGAGCGCCTCCCAGATCGGGATCGTGTCCGCGGTGGGCCAGCCCATGTCGCTGAACGTCGGATCGACCCAGAGCGAAACGAGCACGTACACGCCCGCCTTCGAGCCGATGTGGTCGACGATCTGCTCGAGATCGTCGAAGTACGCCGCGTCGTCGAGCACGCCCTGCCACTGGACCGCCCAGCCGCCGTCGTCCGGGTAGCTCTCGAGATCGAGCCGCAGGAACGTCGCGCCCCAAATGTCCACCGCCTCGTCCACGCGCCGCTCGACCTCCTCGGGGACGGGCGCGGAATCCGCGCACGCCCAGCAGGAACGGGTGTCGTGGATGTTCACGCCGCGGCCGTGCCACACCTCGTCGCCCGGCGTGTAGATGTGGTTGCCCTCGGTGTACAACCAGTCGCCGTCCGCGTCCGTGTCGGTGTCGCTGTCGGTGTCGGAATCCGTGTCGGAGTCGGTGTCCGTGTCGGAATCGGTGTCCGTGTCTGAGTCTGAGTCGGAGTCCGAATCCGTGTCCGAGTCCGTGTCGGTCGTCCCGCCGCCCGGCGCGTCGTCGGAGCACGCCCAGCACGCGAAGGAGCAGAGCCAAGCCAAGCCAAGAGCCCTTCCCATTCCTCTCATGCCTCCCATGCCTCCCATCTCCTAAGGCGCCTTTTTTCCCATCGGATACCAGTCGCCCAGGTGCAGGTCCTCGACGTCGCAGCGGCCCTTGCACGTCCAGCGCGCGAACGAGTTGTAGTCCCACTCAAGGTACTCGGAGCCGCCGCCGCTCACGGTCGTGATCACGAACCTGTTGTCCAGGTTGCCGAGCACCGCGCCGCGCTCCTCCGGGGAGGGCTTGTCCGCGGCCTGCGCGTCGGCCGGCACCCAGCCGTAGCCGGGGAGGTAGACCTCCGCCCAGCGGTGGAACACCTCGTCCGTGCTCGCGTCGTCACCGCGCACGACGATCGCGCCCGCGTACCGCGCCGGGATGCCCGCCGCGCGGCACATGGCGATGAACACGAACGTGTACTCCGAGCACGAGCCGGTGCCGCGGTCGATCACGGTCGGCGCCGTGTTCCAGCCGCCGGTCATCTCGTACTCCATCTTCTCGGCGATGTAGGCAGCGATCCTCCGGATCATCCAGTACGGCCGGTCCTCGCCCGCGAGCGCCGCGGCGAGGTGCTTCCTGATCGACGGGTGCCTCACGTCGTACTTCGCGCCGTCCGCGAGGTACTTGTCCTTCACGGCCTTGGGGACGGAGCGGAGATCGCCGACGCGCGCCGGATCGATGTGCGTGTGTACCGCGAACAGGGTGGCGCTCACGGTCATCCGCACGTCCAGGCTCCGGCCGGGCCGCAGATCGCGCGCCTCGAAGTGGGCGAAGCGCTGCCCCCACTGATCGGTGACGATCTCCTTCGGCGCGGGCTCGAACGCCGGCTCCCCGACGAGCGCCTGGCTGGGCGCGGGCACAGGCAGCGCCAGGTAGGCGTGCGCCTCGGCGACGACGTCCGGGCCGCGGTTCGTGATCCTGCGGCGCAGCACGACCGTCTCGCGCCTCGGATCGCGCCGGACGAGCCGGGGCAGGGCGGACAGGTCGAGCGCGTCGACGGCCTGCGCCTGCACGTCGGCGACGAGCAGCCTGCCGCCGACGATCGCGAGCCCGGACGGGAACGGCCCGGGCGCCCGGATCGTATCCACGACCTCGCCGCCCGCCGGCTCCACCTTGTAGATGGTGTTCGTCTTGCGATCCGACACCCAGAGGTAGCCGTCGGCGAAGGTCATGCCGAGCTGCTCGCTCGCGCGGCCCTTGCCGTCCCACGGCGGCGCGTTGAACGAGACGATCGTCGTGCCGTCCGAGCGCATGACGCGGTGCAGCCGCTTGCCGTCCGCGACCCAGAGATCCGAGCCGTCGAACGCCAGCGAGAGCGGCGTCCCGGGGCCGTCCACCTGGCGCACGACGAGCTTCTTCGCCGTGTCGATCCCGAACAGGCGACCGGTGTCCCGATCCGCGACCCACAGGAGCGCGCCGTCGAACGCGACGCCGGTCGGGAACGGGCCGGGGGCCTTGAGCCGCGCCCTCTCGGCGCCGGTCGCCGGATCCACGCCGACCACCGCGCCGCCGAGGCGGTCCGCGATCCACAGGAGCGCGCCGTCGAACGCCATGCCGCCCGGCTTGTCCGCGGCGAGCGCGAACGCCCGCGAGAACGGCTCCTCGTCCGCGGTGGCCGCTATAGGCGCCGGCGACTTCTTCGGGCCGGCCTCGGCCTCGAGCGCGGCGGCAGACAGGCCGAGCGCGATTCCGATGATGATGACTCTTCTCATCTTCCCGCCAGGACCTCGATCGCGATCGCCGACCAGCTCTCCAGCTCCTCGCGGCGCGCGCCGCGGAGCTCGGCGATCGGCAGGAACCCGGAGTCCGTGATCTGCGCCTCGCGCTTGCGGACGGCGCCGGGCGCGACCTCGCAGACGTGCAACACGCCGAAGTGGACGCGGCCCACCGGGTTGGAATCGTCGTTGAGCACCGCGGCGATCGTCGGCTCGCAGGGACCGTCCACGGTCACCTCCTCGGCGATCTCGCGGCGCACGGCCTCGAGGTACGACGCCATGTCGGACGTCGCGGAGGCGGCGGGAGCGGCGAAGAGGAGCTGCGCGTCGACCGGGTTGATGTGGCCTCCGATCCCCATGGATCGGTTGCCGACGAGCCGCTTCTCGCCGGCCGCCTTGCCGCGGACGTAAGAGAACACGGAGCCGCCCGAAACGAACAGGATGTAAGGTATTATTTGCTTTAACGATTCGTCCTCTTCTGCACGAAAACGTTCAACAAATTTGTTGTTTCTCTTGTCGAGAATCACGTCGAGGTAGCGGTGCCAATCCGTCGACACGCCCTGGAACGCGCCGAGCGCCTCGAGCGTCGCGCGCGGGAAGACCAGCACCCGCTCGCCCCGGAACCTGTCCTCCATGGCAGCCTCTTTTCGCGCAGAACGTGGCCCACCATCGCACACGGTTTCGGCGCGCGTCAAGGCGTGCGCCGCGATTAGAGAAACGGATTCTCGATCCTGATACTGTCGAGCAATTGTCCGTGCTGGAGATCTTCGGTGAGCAGCGTCTTCGCGCCGGAGCGGACGGCAGCCGCCGCGATCATGGCGTCCCAGAACGACAGCGAGAAACGCCTCTCCATCTGAAAAGCCGAAAGGAGTAGCTCGTGGTCGCCCGAGATCGGTCGCCAGGCTGCGTAGCGCTCGACGATTTCACTTGCGACCTCGCGGTCGAGAGGGTGAGCGATCTTGCGCGTGACGTTGACATAGAACTCTTGCAGCACTTGGGTGCTCAGCGTCCCGCGGCGCGACTGCCAGAGCTCGACAAGGATTGCCGAGGCGAGCTCGCGCTTCCGACCGGCGTCTGAGTCGTGAGCGTAGATGAGGATGTTCGTGTCGACGAACACTTTATCGGGCATGCAACTCGTCCCGTGTCGAGGAGATCTCACCGCCGAGGGCGAAGCCGCGTTTCAGGTGGGCTAGGGCACCCTTCTTCGCCTGCTCATAGCTCCGCTCCCGGTCGACAAGCTCGACGACGAGGTCCGCGAGCAGGCGGCTCACCGAAGTGCCGCGGCTCGCGGCGAGGATCTTCGCCGAACGGATCGTGTCGCCGTCCAACGTTACCGTCAGGTTTTGTCGTTCCGCCATGGGGCCTCCAATCTTCACGCGATATACGTGTAACACGTGACTCACGTGACATCAAGCGGCGCATCGTCGTTTGGGGAAAACAATATCCGGATGCCCTCTGGCGCGGGATTGTGCCATCCTGATCGCACCGCCATGAAGATCCGGACGAAGATCCTCCTGCTCCTGATCCTGGGCGTGCTCGTGCCGCTCCTCCTGAGCCACCACTTCATCGCGAAGCAGACCAAGGCGACGATGGCGCGGCTCGTCGAGCAGGATCTCGCCGGAGAGGCGACCCGGATCGCGGGGAGCGTCGGCGCGCGGCTCTCCTGGGCCGCGGAGGCGCTGCGGCTCGTGGTCCGGTCGGTGCCGTTCGAGAGCTTCACGCGGGAAGAGGTGAAGAGCGCGCTGGCGCTGCCGTATCGCCAGCTGTCGGACGCGACGCTCGTCGCGCTCTTGGACGAGTCCGGGCGCGCGGTCGCGGAGCCGTACCGCCCCGGGGACGAGGAGGCGGCGCTCCTCGGGCGCGCGCCGGTCTCGGACAGGGACGTGGAGGTGTTCTCGCGGAACGTCCCGCACGGGCTCGCGCTGACCGCGCAGATCGCCTTCGGACCCGCGTACCGCTCGGACGAGGGCGAGCCGCGCATGGTCGCGGCGGCGTCGTTCCCGGTCGCGGGGGGCTCGAAGCGCTGGGTGCTCGCGGTCGAGCTGTCGATGCTCGGCGTGTGCGAAACCGTCGTGCGGCCGGGCGACGAGACGGGGAAGACGTGCCTCCTCGTCGACGCGCGGGGATACTCGATCTGCAGCCCGAAGGAGGAGGAGTGGCGGCCGTTGTCGGACGCGGCCGCGTTCCTGGGCATCGAGGCGAAGTCCGTGGCCAAGCGGAGCGCCGCGGCCGGGACGCAGCTTCGGGCCGCGGACGAGGTCGCCGTCACGGGGTGGCGCGTCGTCGTGCAGCAGTCGGAGGAGGCGGTGATGGAGCCGGTGACGCGGTCGACGCGCTGGATCCTCATGTGGACGGGGATCGTGCTCGTCATCGCCGTCGTCGGCGGCGTGTTCCTCTCCCGGGGGCTCACCGGGCCGCTCGCGGAGCTCGAGCAGGCGTCGCAGAAGCTCGCCGCCGGCGCGTACGAGCACGTCCTTCCGGTCCGCTCGGAGGACGAGGTCGGGAACCTGGCGAGGTCGTTCAACCGTATGACCGCGGAGATCCGGGCGTGGAACGCGGAGCTCAAGAGCCGGGTCGAGGCGCGGACGCGCGAGCTCAAGGAGGCGCAGCTGCAGGTCCTGCGGTCGCAGAAGCTCGCCGCGGTCGGGGAGCTCGGCGCCGGCGTCGCGCACGAGATCAACAACCCCCTCACGGGCGTGCTCGGGCTCGCCCAGCTGGCCCGCGCCGAGGCGGAGCCCGGCTCGGAGCTCGCCGCGACGCTCGACCAGATCGCCGCGAACGCCCGCCGCGTGGCGGAGGTCGTCGACGTCCTGCTGCGCTTCTCGCAGACCCAGGTGTCGCCGGACATGAGCCCGGTCGAGCCGCGCCGGGTCCTCGAGCAGACGATCGCGATGTACGCGAACCGGCTCGTGGAGCGCGGCATCCGCGTGGAGTGGCGCGTCGAGCCGGACTGCACCGTCCCGGCCGTGGAGGGCGATCTCCGGATCGCGTTCGGCCACCTCGTGGACAACGCGGTGCGCGCGATGCCGCGCGGCGGTCACCTCGGCCTCTCGGTGGGGCGCGTCGAGGGGGGCGCGGTCCGGATCGCGGTCTCCGACGACGGGATCGGCATGAGCGAGGAGACGCTGCTCAGGGCCGCGGATCCGTTCTTCACCACCGAGCCTCCGGGCTCCGGCTCGCGGGGGCTCGGGCTGTGGATCGCGAGCAGCGTCGCCGAGGAGCACGGCGGGAGAATCGTGATGGAGTCCGCCGTCGGCCGCGGCACGACCGCGACGATGTACTTCCCCGGAAAGGTCAGGATCTCGAAGGCCTGAGCCGCGGCGGCGGCGACTAAATCGACGTCGACTCGGAAGGGTGGCGGGGCGGGATCTTGTAGATCTCGGCGAGGAGCACCGCCGGGCGCACCGGCTTGAACAGGACGACGAGGTTGTTGCGCCGCGCCTTGTCCGCGATCGGGCCGGGCTCGCCTATCAGGATCATGCGCGCGCTCATGTCGTCGTGCGACGAGATGGCCCTGCGGTACAAGCTCCGCCGATCCGAGTCGTCCTCGGGCAGCTCGCACACGAGGACGTCGATCTCCGACGCCGACTCCTCCATGAACCGCGCGGCGTCCTCGGGGCCGTGCGCGAGCAGGAGGTTGTGCATCTGGCCGAACGCCCGCTCGTAGGCGACGAGGTTCTGCGCGTCCGCGTCGACGAACAGGATCGTGCGCCGCGCCCGCACCATGACCGCGGACGACGGCCGCGCCACCGCCGAGACCGCCGATCGCGAGGAGGCGCCCGCCGCGCTCGGCAGGCGGATCGTGAAGCGCGTGCCCACCCCGATGTCGCTGCGGACCTCGATCGTCCCCTTGTGCTCGTCGATGATCTCCCGGACGATCGCGAGGCCGATCCCCGTTCCTTCCGCCGCGCCCGGGTCGGCCGTCGTGAAGAACGGCTCGAAGATGCTCCCGAGGTCCTCGGGGGCGATGCCGACGCCGGTGTCCGACACGTCGATCACGACGCGCTGTCCCTCGAGGCGGCCGCACACCGAGATCTCGTTCTCCTGCGGGCCGCGCTCTCGGACGGCGCGCCCGGCGTTCGTCAGGAGGTTGATGAACGCCTGGACGAGCCGCCGCTGGTGGCCGCTCACGGTGAGCTCCTCGGGGACGTCGACGACGACGCGCGCCTTGTGCTTGAGCTGGTGGCGCACGAGGCGGAGCGCCGATCCGACGGCGTCGATCAGCTTGACCGGCCTGGGTTGGGGCGACACCGGCTTGCCGAGGGAGTGGAGGTCCGACGAGAGGCCGATCAGGAACTCGACCGCCTCCTGGGTCCGCTGGAGCGTCTTCGCGACCACGTCGAGCGAGGTGATCGCCTGATCCGGCGCGGCCGTCACCATCTGGGTGCGGAGCACCGTGTCGAGCTCCCCGACGGCGTAGGGGATCGACATGCTGAGCATCGACAGCGGGTTGTTGATCTCGTGCGCGACGCCGGCGGCGAGGGAGCCGATCGTCGCGAGCCGCTCGGCCTGCAGCCGGCGGTTCTCCGCCTCTCGCGCCTTGGTGAGCGCGTCGTGCAGGTCGGTGTTCAACGCCTCCAGCTGCGCCGTGCGCTGGGCGAGGGTGCGGCGAAGGCGGCCCGTCTCGAGCGCGCGGTTGATGTCGACGCGGAGCGCGTCGAGGTCGAACGGCTTGCGGACGTAGCGGAACACGCCGAGCGCGACCGCCTGGATCGCGGAGTCCGTGTCCGAGTAGCCCGTGATGACGATCGCCTCCGCGTCGACCCCCATGTTTCGGGCGCCCTCGACGATCGAGAGGCCGGACCCGTCGGGCAGGTTCTTGTCGGTGATGAGCAGATGGAATTTCGTTTGCGCGAGCTGCTCGAACGCCTCGTTCTTCGTGCCCACCGCGACGACGACATGGCCGTCCGCCCGGAGCGCCCGGCTCAGGAGGTTGCGGACCATCTCCTCGTCGTCGACGAGCAG
The DNA here is from genome assembly GCA_023229365.1 of Pseudomonadota bacterium. Taxonomy (NCBI): domain Bacteria; kingdom Pseudomonadati; phylum Pseudomonadota; species Pseudomonadota bacterium. The sequence goes on from JALNZK010000057.1 coordinate 19,976, forward strand.
GATCGCCGCATGCTCGCTCTGTGCGGGTTCTCGAAACATTTCAGCTCGAATGTTTTATTCCACCCGTGGCGCTCGCGCAAGAGTGCCTTAAACAAAAGATGCCACATCTGCACTGGCGCATCGCCCGGCTTGTCGGTCGGACGGGTTCGCGTTACTTTGGGCCGTCCCGACGCCTCAGGAGGTTCTTCGGATGCCCTTTGCCCGACGCGTTTCGAAAACGTTGCTGCTCCCTTTGCCGCTGCTCCTCGCCGGTTGCTTCTACGACACGAGCGGCGCCCCGGCGGACATCGACACGGAGACCGACTCCGACACCGGGGCGGGCGACGCGGGCGCGGACTCCGGCGTCGGCGGGCTGGGCGAGCCGTGCACGGAGACCGGCGGCGAGTGCGCGGGGCTCGAGGCCGACTTCTGCCTCTACAGCCCGATCGAACCGACCGAGGGCGCCTGCACGGTCTCGGGCTGTCTCGCGGACGGGTGCCCCGCGACCTACACCTGCTGCGACTGCACGGGCGCCTCGTACTTCTTCACGGATCTGTGCGCGCCGAGCGAATACGCGGAGCAGCTGCCCCTCGCCGGGTGCACGTGCGCCTGAGGCGGATCTACTCGAAGCCCAGCTCCGCGACCCCGTCCTCGTCCAGCCCGAAGAAGTGCGCGGTCTCGTGCAGCAGCGTGATCCGGATCTGCTCCTCGACCTCGGCGCCGTCCGCGCACACGGCCGCGATGTTCATCCTGTAGAGCACGATCCTGTTGAGCTGCGGGCCCGTGAGCCCCTGCTCGGACCACGGCGGTCCGTCGAACAGCCCGAGCGCGCGGGGGTCGAACCCCTCCTCGACGAGATCGCGGGTCGGGCGGTCCTCGACGATGATCGGGACGCCGGCGAGGTGCTCGCTCATCTCGGCCGGCAGCTCGCCGAGCAGCTGCTCCGCGATCTCGACCAGCCGATCCTCCTCGACCTGGATCGGGAGATCGGCGTCGAACCGCGGATCGAGATCGAGCACCTCGAGGAACGCCCGCCGCATCGCGGCGTCGTCGCCGACCGCCTCGTGCGCGAGGCCGAGGTCGTAGGCGAGGTCCGGGGAAGAGCCGCCGAGCCGCTTCGCCTCGGCGAGCAGGCGCAGCGCGTCCTTCGGCCGATCGGAGTCGAGCTCGACGCGGCCGAGCGCGTGCATCGCCTCGGACTTGAGCTCCCGCGGGGCGCCGCGGGTCGCGCGCCGCGCGAGGGAGCGCGCCTTGAGCAGGTTGCCCGCGGCGATCGCCGCCCAGGCATCGTCGAGCATCTTTTCGGCCGCGCGCGACATCAGTAGATCGGGTCGCCCGTGTACACGACCTCGAACGCGCTCCCCGGGACCTCTCCGAGCTGCGCGAGATCGTCGTCGCTCCACGCCGCGTTCGGCGCGCCCGAGATGTACCAGTCCGAGCCGTTGTCCGCGACGAACATCCCGTACGTCTTGAGCGCGTTCAGGATCGCCTGCACCTCGAGCGCGAAGCCGTCGACGGCGAAGTCGTCCCTGAGCCGGAGCCGCAGGCCCATGGGCGGCAGGTCCTCGTCGGTCGCATCGCTCGCGAAGTGGGTCGCGGGGTGGATGAACGCCGCCTGGCTCAGGGAGATCGTGAACCGGAGCGCGTGGTCGATCACCCCGGCGGTCACGGCCTCTTCGTAGCGCACGAGGCCCGGCAGGATCGGCAGCCCCGCCGCGTCGGCCGAGGTCCAGTAGTCGGGGCGCAGCTCGTTGCTCGTGAGGTCGAAGACCGCGCCGGAGCCCGCGTACCAGACGTCGTCGAACGGGTTCTCGCCCTCGCCGGGCGGCCACGCGTACCAGAGCTCGTAGAGCATGCACTCGTCGACGTCCACCATCAGGATGTGGCGATCGCCGTCGCCGTCCGGACCGCCCTCGATAGGCGGGTCGGGCGGGATCGGGTAGTCGACCTGATCGCTGTCCTCCGCGTACATGAACTCCACCGGGACGTGCGCTACGGAATCGTCGACGACGACGTACGGGATGCCGTTCGGCGCGCCGTCCCACACCGTGCCGAAGTCCGGGTGGAGCGTCGAGTCGGCGCCGATGGACGCGATGAAGTCGTCGGAGTTCGGGTGCACGTCGTAGCCGCTGATGTCGGTGTTCCACGGGTTGTCGGACGGGAAGAGCGGGCAGGCGCCGAAGTCCGTGTCGGCGTCCGAGTCCGCGTCGGTGTCCGAATCGGAGTCCGCGTCCGAATCGGAGTCGGTGTCCGAATCGGAGTCCACGTCCGAATCGGAGTCCGCGCTGCCGCCGCCGCCGTCGTCCCCGCAGCCCGGTCCCGCCGCCGCGACGACGAGCGCCGCCAGCCACCACCACAGAGATGTCCGCATGTCGACCTCCTCGGTTCGGTTCGGACGCGATTGTACGCGAGAGCGTGTCAGTTGATCCAGAGGAGGTAGCGCAGCTTGCGCCCCACCGACTCGACGCCGCGGTCGATCTCGCGCTGCATCCGCACGAGGCGGGACGGCAACGGCGATCGCGGCATCTTGCGGACGTACGCGCTGCCGAGGAGGCCGTCGAGCGCCGTCTCCACCGCGCGCCGGTTCCCGTCGTCCGCGGCGTCCTCGATGTCGTCGAGCGCCTCGGCGTCGAGCACGATGTCGTGCGGGTCGTCGAACAGCCGGCCGAGGTCGATGAAGCCGCGCGGCGGGTTCTTCCAGCGGTTGTCGCCGAGCTGGGCGATCTCCGCGACGTCGAGCCCCTCCTCGCCGCGCACGAGTTGGCGCACGTCGCCGGCGATCCGCGCCCAGGTCTCGTAGAGCGCCGCGTCCACCGGCATCGGCATCGGGTGGTCCTCCTGCCGCGGGTTCGGGAGCCACTCGCGATCGTCGTCCGTCTCGGCGAGGTACGCCTCGCGGGCCGCGTCGGAGAGATCGAGCCCCTCGAGGATCCGCCGCTTCGCCTCGGCCATGCGCGCCTCGTCGACGAGGCGGATGCGCACGTCGGCGTCCTCGAACCGCGCCGCGCGGGCGAGATCGCTCCACTCGTACGCAATGACGATGTCGAGCGCCGCGCGCTGGAACGCGACGAACGCGCGCGCCCAGAGAAAGTCCCCGTGGTCGAACCGGAACGTCGGCCGCCGCCGCGGATCGCCCTCCGGGATCGGCCGCTCCTCCTCGTCGAGCTCCACCTCGAGGATGGCCTCGTCGTCGTCGTCGATCCGCCCGTCCCGGTTCCAGTCCACGTCGAGGCACGCGACGCACAGCTCGATCGCGAGACCGGGCTCCGCGGCGGCGATCGCGAGCCGCGCATCGATCTTCGCGAGGCTGGCCTCGGCAGCGCGGAACGCGCCCTCGAGGTAGCGATCGTTGACGCGCCCGGTGGCGGCCGCGCCGACGACGACGGTGATCACGTCGTTGACGAGGTCGTGCACCGTCGCCTTGTACTCGGAGATCGCCGCGACGGCCGCGGCGTAGGGGTTGCCGCCGTCCCGCTCGAGGAGGCGCGCGGCGCTCTCGCCGGCGGCCTCGAACCGGCTGTCGGCGAGCTCCTCGAGCGTGCCGGCCGCGTCGAGCTCGCGCTGCTTCAGAGTCGGCGCGCACCCGGCGGCGGCCGTACAGAGCGCGGCGGCGGCGAGGAGGGCGGACGATGCGCGGAGGGGGCTCACGGCGCCTTCCCCGGCTTTCCGGATCCCTTCCTTTTGGAGCCGGCCTTGGCCGCGATCGGCGCGAGGACGACGTCCTGCTTCAGGTTGTCGACGACGGCGGTGACCGCCTCTCGGTACGCGGCGTACTGCGCGACCTCCACGCGCGTCGTCTTCTCCACGAACCGCATCGAGATCTTCAGCCGGCCGCCGTCGAGAGCGGACGACCGCTCGAAACGGAAGAACTCGTTGTCCACGGTCGCCGTCGGCGGCATGTGCTCGACCGCGTACCCCGCCGGGATCACGATCTCGTCCACGGCCTCGACGAGCGTCATGTAGTAGTTCGTCTGGAGCGGCAGCCTCCGCGTGGGCAGGCTCACGAGCTGCGTGAGGCTCTCGCCCTTCGGCACGTCGATCACGATCGTCTCGCCCTGGCGGCGCGCGATCTGCGCCGACGTCAGCTGGAGGGTGAGCGTGAGGGGCTTCACGATGTCGTCGTGGCCGCTGAAGTCGAGCTTCTCGACCTTGGCGCCGGGGAACAGCTGGCTCACCAGCTCGGAGGCGAACACCTGGGAGTCGTCGGGGTTGCGGAGCACCTGCCGGATCCGCGCCGCGGTCGGCCCCTGGAAGACCAGGCGGAGCGATATCCGGCTCTCGGTCTCCGCGCCCTCGGCCGCGATCACGGGCTCGATCGTGGCGCTGCGGATCGTGAAGTGCGACTCGGCGGGCGAGAACGGGATCTGCACGAACTCCCACTTGCCGCCCACGGGATCGATCGTCATCGCCCACGTGCCTTGATCGTCGGGCCTGAGCGTCGCGAGATCGAGGGTGTCCGGCGTGGCGTCGAGGAAGAACCCCGCGGGGAGCCCCTCCTGCGGCGGGACGTACACGATGGCGTGGTTGAACTGCAGGAACGGGAGCTCCTTGATGAACTCGCCGGTGACGGTCGATCGCAGCAGGGCGAGGCGCGTCTCGATGCCGACCTCGCGCGCGAGCGTCATCAGGAGCACGGACTTGTCCTTGCAGTCGCCGTAGCCGCGCTGCAAGACGACGTTGGCCGCGTGCGGCTTCACGCCGGCGATGGTGTTCTCGTAGTCCTGCTGGTAGCGGATGTCCCGCATCACGAAGCGGGTCAGAGCGTCGATCTTCTGGCGCTTCGTCGTCGCCGCGCGCGTGATCTCCCGGGCGAGCTTCTTCGTCTCCGGCGTCGAGCGGAAGGCGTCCACGAGCAGCGCCTTGTCCCACTCGGCGATGTGGTCCCAGCTCGGGTTCATCGACACGGCGACCTGCGCGAGGACGTCTCGGACCGCCGGGATGCCGGGCTCGCCGACCAGCGGCGGCACGTGCAGGGCGCCGTAGGAGAGCACCCGCTTGCCGTCCACCTTCCGCTCCTCCCGCTTCCAGTCGCCCCGGCCCCACTCCGAGAACTTCATCTCCTCGGGCAGGATGAGGACGTACTCGGAGCGCTCGAACTGCCCGCCCGGCGCGTGGAAGAACCAGCGGCGGTCCGGGTAGCGCGCGAGGTAGCCTATCGGGTACGAGTCGAGCCGGTACTGGATCACGATCGTGCTGCCGACCTTGAGCTCGCGGAACCGCACCTCGTTGTCGCGGATGGAGGAGGCCTCGCGCCGCGCCCCGTCCGGATCGACGGCGTACGCCTCGTAGAGCTTGCGCCGTCCGAACTCGAGGTACTGCGCCGTGAGCTGATCGCGCCCGGTGTCGTTCGCCGCCATGATCACCTGCGTCACGATCTTGCGGCTCGAGCCGTCGAGCTCCATCTGCTCCACCGCGTGATCGAGGAGCAGCACGATGTTCGAGCCGGGGAAGATCTCCGTCTCGCCACGCGCCGCGAGCAGCGCCTTGATGTCGTCGCCGGTCGGCGCGTACTCCCCGAGCAGGCCGGCGTCGCTCGGCGCGACGAACTCGAGGCGGTCCGCGAGCGAGTGGTTGTCCGGATCGTACTTCAGCCCTTCCTTCCACAGCTCGATCGCGCGCTCCCTGTCGCCGGCCTCGTAGGCCACCGCGCCGAGCTTCTCGAGCGGCACGGCCCAGCGGTCGTCGATCTCGCGGCTTCGCTCGTAGGCGGCGATCGCCTCGTCGACGCGGCCGCCCCGGCGCAGGATGTCGCCGAGATCGACGTAGCACGACGGGCTGTTCGGGTAGATGCGGCAGATGTCCTTCTGGCGCCGCGCCGCGGCGGGGAAGTCGCTTTGCGAGAGCGCGTGGTTGATCATCGCCTCGAGGATGTCCTGGGCGCCGCGCCACTGATCGAGGATCAGCTTGTGCGCGCGCTTCGCCTCGCGCCGGCGGCCGAGGTTCTCGTACGCGCCCGCGAGGCTCCACAGGGCGCGGGTGTCGTCCGGCCACCGCGAGGCGTTCTCGAGCGCCGCCGCGAGGTGGTCCTCGGACCAGCCCTCGCGCTGGTAGTTGGCGGCGAGCAGGATGCGCGCGGACCTGTACTCGGGGTTCGCCGCGACCGCGGCCTCGAGGTTGGCGCGGGCCTTGTCCTCGCGGTCCTGATCCGAGTAGAAGCCGGCGCGGAACAGGAAGAGGATCGGCGCCCGCGTCCCGTTCTCGTCGATGAGCAGGTCGAGGGTGTCGATCGTCTCGCCGGCCTGGTTGTTGCGCCAGTTGAGCGCCGCCGACTTGTAGCGCGCGAACAGCGACTCGGGGGCGGAGGCCCGGTACAGGTCCGAGAGATCCTGGGCGCCGGCGGCGAGGCCGATCCCCTCCGCGAGATCGATCGCGAGGAAGAGGCGCCGCGCCGGTTCGCGCACGCGCTCGAGCCGCAGCGTGATGTCCTCCTCGAAGCTGTAGCCCGGCCCGGGGGGGGCGCCGTCCGCCACCGCCTTCGGCCGAGCGTCGTTCTCGAGCCCGACGACGAGGCTGCCGTCCGCGTTCGAGACCGCGACCCCGAGGCGCCAGCTCCCGGCCTCGTGGCACGACTTGACGAGCAGGCGGTTCCAGCCCTCGCGGAGCACGACCGGCACGCGGAACTGGTCCGTGGCGTCGCCGGTGATCTTCTGCTGCGAGAGCACCTCGATGTCGTTCACCCACACGCGGATCGCGTCTGACGTCGTGACCCGGAGCATGTACGGCCCCTCCGCGGGCACCTTCACGTAGGTGTTCGCGTAGGCCGCCACGTTGGCCGACGGGGAGACGAGATCGCCGAGGTCGAGGTTGCGCTGGTGATCGACCGGGACGTCCACCCGCCACCGGGCGGGGAACAGCGTGCCGTCGTAGGACGCGTCGAGGTTCAGCTCGCGCTCCGGCGGGTACTCCGCCGCGAAGCCCTTGCCGGCGTCGTTCTCGAACGGGCTCACCAGCGCGAAGTGCGTGAGGAGGCCGCGCCGGTCGAGCGCCCGCTCGGCGGCGGCCGGATCGGCGTTCATGCGCCGCTGCCAGCTCGCGACGTAGGCCGCGGCGAGGCGCCGGATGCCCTCGTCGGGGTGGCGCGCGACGAGCTCCTCGAACAGGGCGAGCAGCTCTCGGTACTGGGTCGTCGTCAGCGACAGGTTGAGGAGCGCCTGGAGGTGGTTGTACGGCGCGTCGTCGAGCTTGGACGAGAGGGCGAGGTACAGGTGCTCGAACGCGGCGTCCTCGTCGCCCCGGAACCGCGCGAGCTCCGCGGCGATCTCGTGCGTGACCGTCGCGTCGGCGGCGACGGCGGCGGCCTCCTCGACCGCGCGCTCGGCCTCGGCGATGTCCTTGGCGGTGTAGAACCGCTCCGCGGCCTGCGACAGCGCGTCCTCGTTCCACGCGGGCTTCGAGGGCCCGGTGGGGTAGGCGGGCATCGAGCGCGACGTCGTCGCGCAGGAGGCCATGAACACCGCGAGGGCGAGGAAGGGGGTGGCTTTGATTCTCATGTGGGTGCTGCTCCGTCCGTTGTTTCGTGTCGCTCGACCGCGCTCTCTGGTATGGTGGTGCGGTTTCGACAACTCGTACCGCGAAAAGCAATACCGCGGAAGCGGGTTCCGTATTCCGTGAGGTTCGGATTTTTACCCTGCGGGGGCGAAGGAGGTTTCGATGCGCAAGATGATCACGGCGGCGGTATTGGGCGTCTTCGCGTGGGCGGCCTGCGGGTGCATGGCGGAGGCGACGCCTGCGGACATCCAGAAGATGTGCGAGAACTTCGCGCACCTGAACGGGGCGGATCAGATGCCGTCGAAGGAGGCGCTCGTCGCCGACGTCGACGCGATGTTCGATCAGCTCCAGAAGGACGTGAAGGCGACGCGCGACGAGCAGGTCAAGCTGTGGGAGAACGACCTTGAGGCGCAGCTCGCCGCCTCCAAGGACGAGGCGCAGAAGGCGTCGCTGCAGAGCCTGATGGCCGAGAGGAAGAAGCAGGCCGACGAGAAGATGCAGCTCGACCTCTCGGAGTTCGTGCCGCGGCGGGCGGAGGAGATGGCGAAGATCGACGAGAAGATAAAGACGGCCAAGGCGGAGTTCGACGCGGCCATCAAGAAGTGCGTCGAGAAGGCCAATGCCGAGAAGATCACGCAGGAGCTCGCGCTGTGCCGCAGCGGCGCCGAGACGCTCGACAAGTACAACCAGGTCTGTTACTGACCGCCACGAGTCGAACCGTTCCCTTCCTCCTTTTCGCGGGGTCCTTGTCCGGGCCGTGGCGCTCCTATATCATTTCGGCATGGCCGACGAGCCGAACGTCAACTACCTCGAGGAGATCCTCCGCGCGCTCACGAGCGGTGGCGTCCGCTTCGTCGTCGCAGGCGGGGTGGCGATCGTCCTCCACGGCATCGAGCGCACGACCATGGACCTCGACATCGCGCTCGAGCTGTCCAAGGAGAACGTGAGCCGTTTCCGGGAAGTGATGGAGTCCCTGGGCCTCCAGCCGCTCGTGCCGGTGCCCGTCGAGGCCCTCTCGGATCCGGAGCTGGTCCGGATGATGGTCGAAGAGAAGCATGCCATCGCGTTCATGCTCGCCGACCCGGACATGCCCTTGCGCAAGGTCGACGTCTTCCTCACCGAGAGGCTCAGCTACGAGAGCCTGGCCGCCGACTCGGTCCCCGTAGAGATCCCCGGGATCTCGCTGCGGGTCGTTTCCCTCGCCCGCCTGCTCGAGCTGAAGCGGGCCGTCGACCCGCCGCGAGACAAAGACGTTTTCGACATACGGGCCATCGAGCGCCTCCTGCACGAGGGGCGAAGGGATGGCTGACGATCTCGCGGGCGTCATCCGCGCCATCCCGGAGGAGGCGTTCCGCGCGCCGCGGAACCCGCTCGAGAGCATGAGCTCCCTGGAGCGGCTCCGATGGCTGCAACAGACCGCCTATTTCATCTGGAAGCACAAGGGCGCGGCCCGAGGGAAAGAGGAGGCGGACCCCTTCCCCCGTCGTCACCCGGACTGACATCGTACGGTCCGGTTTTTTGCCTTGCTTCGCATCACCGCTTTATGGTGTAGCGGCTTCGCGAACCGAGGAGGATCACCATGACCGAGCAGAAGGCGACGAACATCACCTGGCACGACCACATCATCTCGACCGCCGAGCTCGAGAAGCTCCACGGCCACAAGGGCACGACGATCTGGTTCACGGGGCTCTCCGCCTCCGGCAAGTCGACGATCGCGAACGCGGTCGCCGCGGCGCTCCACGGCATGAAGGTGAGCACGTTCGTCCTCGACGGCGACAACATCCGCCACGGGCTGAACAAGAACCTCGGCTTCTCGGCCGCCGACCGCGAGGAGAACATCCGGCGCATCGGCGAGGTGGCGAAGCTGTTCACCCAGGCGGGCGTCGTCAACCTGACGGCGTTCATCAGCCCGTACCGCGCGGACCGCGACAAGGCGCGCGCCCTGCAGCCCGAGAGCTTCGTCGAGGTGTACTGCGATCCCGGGATCGCGGTGTGCGAGCAGCGCGATCCGAAGGGGCTCTACAAGAAGGCGCGGGCCGGCGAGCTGAAGGGCTTCACGGGCGTCGACGATCCGTACGAGGCACCGGAGAAGCCGGAGCTGGTGCTCGACACGGGCAGCCTGACCGTCGGCGAGTGCGCCCACGCCGTGATAGATCTCCTCAAGAAGCGCGGCGTGATCGGCTGAGCGGCCTCCCGGCCGCGCCGGTGCTTTTCCCTCTCGTCAACGCACCGTGAACGGTGCCACAATCCCCTGTCCGCCGGCCGCTTCGCCGGCGCGCGAAAGACGGGAGTTGACCATGCGGGCCAGGATGTTTGCGGTGTCGGCCGGCTTCACGTCGGCCGTGTGGTGCGTTGTCGCGGCGGCGGATCCGGCGGAGGTGGCGCCGCTCGACGCGCAGCGCATTCCCCACGCGTTCGTCACGCCGGACGAGCTCGCGAACCCGCAGCTCTACCACCCGCGGCTCGATCGCGAGTACCTGCCGCCGCAGCTGCCGAACCCCGCGCCGCCCCCGGACGGCTCGATCCGCCCCGGCGAGTTCGACGAGATGGATTCCGTGATCATCGCGCCTTTGAATTACGGCGCCTCGTTCGTCGACATGTACGAGGAGATGGTCGTCGCGTACGCCGCGGCCGGGCACGTCTGGATCATCGCGTCCGACAGCTACAGGGCGCTGTTCGAGCCGCGGCTCCAGGGGGCGGGCGTCCCGTCGGATGCGTACTCGTACCTGAACTACCCCGTGGACACGATCTGGATCCGCGACTACGGCCCGGAGTTCGCCGTGGACCCGGAAGGCGTGCGACACATGTGGGACGCCGACTACGGCTCGACGCGCCCCCTCGACGACGCGATCCCGCTGCTCATGGCCGCCGGCGACTGGATGAGCTCCGACGGCGCGCCCATGGACGTGATGGTGTCGACCGAGCACGGGCTGTCCGGCGGCAACATCATGTCCGACGGCGCGGGCACCTGCTTCTTCTCGGACATCGTGTACGGCTACGAGAAGCCCGCCGGCTGGACGCAGGACGACGTGGACGCCCTCATGCAGGAGTACCTCGGCTGCGAGAAGATCATCGTCCTCAACCCGATCTGCCTCGACGGCACGGGCCACATCGATCTCTACGCGAAGGTCATGGCGCCGACGTCGATCCTGCTCGGCCAGTACCCGGCCGACACGCACTTCGCCGGCGCGACCGAGTCGGGGGTCGGGGCCGGCTACTGCGCGACCCCGCACACCCCGAACGACTACCAGGATCAGGAGGACAACCTCGCGATCCTCGAGGCCAGCACGAACGTGGCCGGCGATCCGTGGACGATCACCCGCCTGCCGATGCCCGAGCCGTACTACGACGGCGCCTACTGGGTCTACCGCTCGTACATGAACTCGCAGGTCTTCAACGGCGCGGTGGCGATGCCGTCGTACTACGATCCCCAGGGCGATGAGACCGCGGACGACCTCCTCGACATGGAGGCCGCCGCGATCGCCGCCTACGAGGCCGCCGCGCCTGGCGTCGTCGTCACCCCCATCGATTCCGATCACATCATCGGGATGGCCGGCGCCATGCACTGCATCACGCACGAGATCCCGGCGGAGGCCGGCGGCGGCTGGGTCGCGCCGGACGCGTACTGCGGCGACGGGGTCGTGAACGGCGGTGAGGAGTGCGACGGGGACGACTTCGGGGACACGACCTGCGCGGACTACGGCCTCGGGCTGGGGCCGGATCTCCTCTGCGGCACGGACTGCATGATCGACACGTCCGGGTGCCCGGGCGCGGAGTGCGGCAACGGCGTCGTGGACGAGGGCGAGGAGTGCGATCCGTGCGTCGCCACCGGCGTCCCGTGCTCCGACGTCGGGTTCGGGGACGGCGAGGCGGGATGCAGCTCCGAGTGCGTGCTGACGTTCATGGCGTGCCCGGACGCGACCACGCCGTGCGAGCTGGTCGCGCTCTCGGATCCCGGCCTGGTCTGCTGCCCGGAGGGGATGGCGCAGGACTGCGACGCGGACACGTGGTCGTTCACGCCGCACGACTCGTACTACGGCTGCTGCACGCCGGACATGACCGTCTCCATCTGGTGCGAGGGGGGCGAGTTCGTCTCCGTGGAGTGCGCGGGCACGTGCGGCTACGTGTCGGGCGGGTACATCGACTGCGAGAGCGGCGAGCCGCCCGCGGAGTTCGCGCCGGTCGAGGGGTGCCCGGACGACGAGCCGGACGCCGGCACCGACGCGGGCCCCGATCCCGAGCCCGGGAAGTCCGACGACGACTGCGGCTGCGCCGCCGCGGGCGCCTCGTCGCGCCCGGGCCTCCTCTCCCTCCTGTTCTCCTGAGCGGAAAAGCTTCGGTCCGCACCGAGGCTCGTGGGCGCGGCGATGGGGCACCGCCGCCGCCCGCCGGCGTCGCCGCCGCTCACGGTGACGCGCAACTGCGAATATCCGCGTCTTTCCTGATCCCGCCGATT
>JALNZK010000058.1 GCA_023229365.1 Pseudomonadota bacterium
GCGACGGCGGCAGCAGGTACCGCTGCGTCGGCGTCCACTCCCGATAACTCTTCGTCATGCCGAGATCTTCGCACTCGGCTTCAGGCTTGTCGATCTTGCGGAGCGTCTATGCGCAACAGGCTCCTAGATCCCGACGCTCATGCCGCCGTCGACGAACAGGCACTGACCGGTGATGAACGCGGCGTCGTCGGACGCGAGGAACAGGTGGGCGCGGGCGATGGCGTCGGGCGGGATGAGCACCCCCATCGGGATCTTCTCGATCATCGCAGCGCGGGCCTTCTCCGCGACCGCCGCGAGCATCGGCGTGTCGATCGCCCCGGGCGCGACCGCGTTGACGCAGATCCGCCGCTTCGCGTACTCGAGCGCCAGAGTCCGCGTCATGCCGATCACGCCCATCTTGGACGCCGAGTAGTTCACCTGGCCGACGTTGCCGAGCGTCGCGATCGACGCCGTGTTGATCACCCGACCGCCGCGCTCCATCTTCAGGAGCGCCTGCTTGGCGCACAGGAACGACCCCTTGAGGTTGACGGCCATCACGAGATCCCAGTTTTCGACGGTCATGCGCGGTGTCAGGCCGTCGCGCGTGATCCCCGCGTTGTTGATCAGGATGTCGAGCTTCCCGTACGCCTCGAGCGCCTTGCGGACGAGCGCCTTGACCTCCTCCTCGTCCGCGACGTTGCACTGGACCGCGATCGCCTCGCCGCCGGCCGCGCGGATCTCGCCGACCACCCGTTCGAGGCCGTCCGCCGTGACGTCGCACAGCACGCACTTGGCGCCCTCCGCGGCGAACAGCTTCGCCGTCGTCTCGCCGATGCCGGCGGCCGCCCCGGTGATGATCGCGGTCTTCCCTTCGAGTCTCTTCATGTCACTCTCCTTTTCGGTGGGGCCATCCTAGGGTCGATGCCGCGCCTCGTCAACGGCGCCGGGACGGGGAACGCGTGGAGCCCGACGAGTCTCTCGAAGGGGGGGCGGGCGCGGGGGTGGCGGGCGCGAAGTCGCGGTGCTCTTCGGCGTTCGCACCCGGTTCGGCGCTGCCGGTCGGCCAAGCCACCCCGCCGTGCCCGTGGCCACCCGAGGGCGCGTGCTTCGTGATGTGCCGCGTCGGGCTGTCGACGACGTACGGCGCGCCGGCGACGTAATAAACGTAGAAGTACGGGTACTGGTACCAGGTGTCGTGATGCCAGTAGACCCAGCGGCCGTCGCAGTAGTACACCCAATGCGCGTCGTACCAGAGCCGGGGACACGGGCAGGCCGAGGGGACGCAGTCGGGGGCGCTCGCGGCGTCGAGTGGCTCTCCCTCGAACGGGCCCGCCGGCGCGTACTGCGCGACGATCGCCTCGTACGAGGGGTAGCGCTCCCCGTAACCGCCGCACGCCGAGGCGAGGGCGGCGAGCGCGGCGAGGATGGCGTGCTCGAATCGCATCGACGCGCCAGGATAGCAGGGGAGAAACGCGGTGTCGACGTTGCCGCTCAGAGCGCTCGCGGCGCTCGCAGGGTCGCTCTCCTGGCGCCGCGCCCAGGCGGTGGGCGCGTTCCTCGGGGCCGTCTGGTTCCACCTTTTGCGCGTCCGCCGGCGGACCGCCCTGCACAACCTCGCGATCGCCCTCCCGGAGCGGGCGGCCGACCACGTGCGGATCGCCGCCGCGGCCTACAGGAACCTCGGCGCGTCCGCGCTCGAGCTCCTCCGGACGCGGGCGATGGGGCGCGACGAGATCGCGGCGCGGGTGCGGCCGTCCGGCCTCGAGCACTTCGACGCGGCGCTCGCGCGGGGCCTGGGCGTCGTCGTCGTCACCGCCCACTTCGGCAACTTCGATCTCCTGGCCGTGTCCCAGGCGGCGCGCGGCGTGCCGCTCGCGATCGTGAGCCGCGAGATGAGCGCGCGGCGCTCGAACCTTTTCTGGATGGAGACGCGCGCGAGAAGCGGGCTCGAGATCTTCACCGAGCGCGACGCCGCGAGGCGCGCCCTGCCTTGGCTGCGGGCCGGGAAGGTGCTCGGGCTCGTGATCGACCAGCGGACGCGCGAGCCGCGCGGCGGCATCCTCTCGCCGTTCTTCGGCAGGCGCGTCTGGAGCTCCACGGCGGCGGCGAGGCTCGCCCGGAGGACCGGCGCCGCGATCGTCCCGGTCCGCATCGAGCGCCGCGAGGACGGCGATCACGATCTCGTCGTCGAGCCCGCGCTCGAGCTCCCGGAGAGGGGCGATCCCACGTTCGTAGAGATCGTGACCGCGGCGTGCAACGCGGTGATCGAGCGCTGGATCCGCGCCCGGCCGGGGCACTGGATGTGGATCCACAAGCGGTTCAAGGGCGCGGCTTGACACGGGGCCGTGGGCCAACCTAACTGGGTGCGAGGCGACAAGGAGGGCGAAATGGCCGATCTCAAGCAGGCGTACAAGACAATCGTCGAAGAGCACTTCCCCGAGGAGATGACCGTCACGCTGGGCGAGACGCGGCTCGTCTACCGCAAGCGTACTTGGAAGATCGCGGACGAGGGCGCCGAGGTGGTGCGGGGACTGCGCTACGGCGAGAACCCCGGGCAGGAGGCGGCGCTCTACGAGCTCGTGAACGGCAACCTCGTCCTAGGCGGCTGCCGCTACATCGAGCCGGGCCGCGGCCTCGTGTCCGCGCTCGACGAGTCGATGCTTCTGCAGTTCGGGAAGCACCCGGGGAAGATCAACCTCACGGACATCGACGCGGCGCTGAACATCCTCAAGCACCTCATGGATCGGCCGGCGGCGGCGGTGATGAAGCACAACAACCCCTCGGGCGTCGCGCGCGGCGGCTCGGCGGGCGAGGCCGTGCGGCGGGCGTTCATGGCGGACCGGCTTGCGGCGATGGGCGGCTGCGTCGCCCTGAACCGCGCCGTGGATCGGGCGGCGGCGGAGTTCCTCGCGGCGCACTTCGTCGAGGTCGTCGCCGCACCGGCGTACGAGGCGGGGTGCGTCGATCTGCTCGCCGCGAACAAGAACCTCAGGATCGTCGAGATCCCGCGCATCGACAGGCTCGCCGAGTACGACGGCGCGCGGTTCCTCGACTTCAAGTCGCTCATCGACGGGGGCGTCGTGGTGCAGCAGTCCGCGGTCAGCCGGATCCGCTCGGGCGCCGACTTCCTCCCGGCCGAGGCGAAGTCGAAGGGAGAGATCGTCGGCTGCGCCCGGAATCCCACGCCCGCGGAGCTCGACGATCTCGTCTTCGGCTGGAACATCGAGCTGGGCGTCACCTCGAACTCCGTGCTGTTCGTCAAGGACGGCGTCACGGTCGCCATCGGCACGGGCGAGCAGGATCGGGTCGGGTGCGCGGAGATCGCGGTGCAGAAGGCGTACACGAAGCACGCGGACCGGATCTGCTTCGAGCGGCACGGGAAGCCCTACAACGAGCTGCTCCTCGAGATCGAGAAGGGCAGCCGGCCCGTCGCGGAGAAGGCGGCGCTCGACGCCGAGACCGCACGGGCGAAGGGCGGGCTCCTGGGCTCGCGCATGGTCTCGGACGGCTTCTTCCCGTTCCGCGACGGCGTGGACGTCGGCATCCGGCAGGGCGTGACCGCGATCGCGCAGCCCGGCGGCTCGATCCGCGACCGCGAGGTGATCGAGGCGTGCAACGAGGCGGATCCGCCCGTGGCGATGGTGTTCACGGGGCAGCGCGCCTTCAAGCACTGAGGGCGCATGGACGTCGAGCTGCTCCTCTCGCCGTTGCTCGAGCGCGCGGGGTTCGACCACGGCTTCACGAAGCGGACGGGCGGGGTGAGCGAGGGCGCGTTCGCCGCGCTCAACCTCGCGTTCGACGTGGGCGACGAACCCGAGCGCGTTCGTGAGAACCTCGGGCGGCTGCAGGCGGCCGTCGGGGCGGGGGCGCCGCTCGCGCGCGTCCGGCAGGTGCACGGCAACGCGATCGCCGACGCGGCCCGGCTCTTCGAATCGGGGTGCGGAGACTGGCTCGCGCCGCCGGATATCGAGGCGGACGCAATCGTCTCGTCCGGGTTGGACGCGGTGCTCGCCGTGCAGACCGCGGACTGCGCAGCCGTCATCCTCGCCGATCCCGATTCGCGCGCCGTGGCCGCGGTGCACGTCGGCTGGCGCGGCGCCTGCAACGGCGTCCTGCGGAACGCGGTGCGCGCGCTGCGGGACCGCGGCGCCGATCCCGCTGCCCTCCTCGCGGCGATCGGCCCGTGCATCGGGCCGGAGTGCTACGAGGTCAAAGAGGAGGTCGCGCGGCGCTTCCCCGAGTCGGTCGATCCCGTGCGAGGCGAGCCGGGCGCGTTCCTGCTCGATCTGGCCTTTGCCGTCGAGGTCTCGCTCATCGGGGCCGGGCTCACGAGCGGCAACATCGATCGCGTCCGGGTCTGCACGCGGTGCGCCGCAGAGGCGCTCTACTCCCACCGCGGGAGCGGCGGGACGTGCGGGCGGGCCATGGGCTTCGTCCGTTCGGGCGCGCGGTAACGAATTCTTTTTCTGGCAAGTCGATCTGTGTATGATGCCGTCGGCCGCAGGGCCGTAAAGAAAGGAATATGAAATGTATGGCAAGCTTCTCCTTGTTGTGATCGCCGCCTTCTCGGTCGTCCCGCTCGGTTGCGGCGACGACGACGACAGCTCGTCCGACGCGGACACGGATACCGACACGGACACCGACACGGACACGGATGCCGATTCCGACGCGGACACGGACACGGACACGGACGCCGACACCGACACGGACACGGACTCCGACACGGACACGGACGCCGACACCGACGCGGACATCGGCGCGCCGTGCACGTGCGACGACGGCGGCTGCTTCTCCTCGGGCGTCCCGCTCCCGAACGGCGGCACCGGGACGATCGTCGGGTGCGAGAACGTCCCGACGTTCGCGGGAGCCGACCTCGTCTGCCTCAAGAGCTACGCCGGGAGCATGGCGACCAACACCTACTTCGCGAACGGCTACTGCGGGCTGATGGCGACCGAGTGCGAGGGCGACACCCTGATCTGCAACACGGCCGCGTTCGGCGAGTACGACACCATGGACGGGTGCCCCGAGGGCTACGTCCTGATCGAGTTCTCGCAGGACGTCACGATCACCATCGTCGTCGAGCTGAACGCCACCATCACGAGCAAGATCTGCGCGAAGACGTGCACCGAGGACGACGAGTGCCGGATCGACGAGACGGATCCGATCTGGGACGGCGAGGCCACGCAGTACACCTGCGTCGACGACAAGGATCCGGTGAAGTTCTGCTACGACCCGCGCAACCTTCCCGCTGATCCCGCCGACTACACCGTCGCGCAGTACTAGAGAGCGGGGGTAGGCCGAGGTCGCTCCTCATGCTAACGTCTGCCCCCTGATCGCGAGGAGGGCACCGATGTCGACCACGAGCACCGCCGCAGCCGAAAAACCGGCCAAGTTCCCGCGGAGCTTCTGGACCGCGAACGTCACCGAGCTGTTCGAGCGCGGCGCCTACTACGCCATGGCGAGCTTCGTGGTCATCTACCTCGGGCAGCTCGGCTTCGGCGACACTTGGCCGAGCAAGCTGAACGGGTACCTCTGGGCCCTCGTCTACTTCCTCCCCATCCTGTCGGGCACCATCGCGGACGTCGTCGGCTTCCGGCGCTCGCTGCTGGTGGCGTTCGTCCTGCTCGCGGCGGGGTACTTCCTCATGGGCTACCCGGTCTGGTTCGGCGGCGCCGAGCTGACGAAGGAGATCGGCGACGAGGTCACGGCCGGCGCGAGCATCGCCGTGCCGATCATCGTCGCCATCGTCCTCATCGGCCTCGGCGGCTCGGTGATCAAGCCGTGCATCTCGGGCACCGTGCAGAAGACCGCGGGCGCCATCGGGCGCGCGACCAAGGGCTTCGCGATCTTCTACATGGTGATCAACATCGGCTCGCTGTTCGGCCGCGGCATCTCCTACTTCGTGCGCACGAGCACGAGCCTCTCCTTCATCTTCATCGTCGCGATGGCGTGCTCGGTGGTCGCGTTCTTCGTGGTGCTGTTCGTCTACCGCGATCCGGAGACCGAGGTCGGCTTCGTCAAGGACGACAAGCCGAGGATGGCGGCCTGGAAGAAGTTCGTCGGCATCTTCGTCGTGCTCGTCAACCCGCGTTTCATGGTGTTCCTCGTCGTGTCGAGCGGCTTCTTCTTCATCTACGCACAGGTCTACAACGTGCTCCCGCTCTACGTGAAGAAGGTCGTCGAGACCGATCCGGCGATGGACATCTACACGGCGGCGAACCCGCTCGTCATCGTGGCGTTCCAGCTCGTCATCACCCGCGCGTTCGGCCGCCTGCAGCCGATCACGTCGATGGTGATCGGGATCCTGATCATCGCGGGATCGATGGCGATCAACCTGATCCCGGTGCTCGGGACCGGCGACGTGCGCGCCGAGGCGCTCTGGCTGCCGATGGGCTCGCTGTTCATCGTGCTCACCGTCGCCCTGATCGCCTTCGGCGAGCTGTTCACCTCGGCGCGGACCTACGAGTACATAGGCGCCCTCGCGCCCAAGGGACGCGAGGGGTTGTTCCTCGGCTACGCCAACCTGCCGATGGCGTTCGGCGCGTTCTTCGGCGGCCCGATCGGCGCCGCGATCTTCAACGACATCATGTGCGAGGGGGCCGTGAAGCGCCCCGACGGCCTGCTCGACCTCGATCCGCAGGCGAACGCGAACGGGTGGATCCTCCTGATCGTCATCGCGCTGGGTTCGGCGGTCGCGATGTGGTTGTACAACATCGTCATCCGCAAGCGGCCGCAATGGCTGCTGTACTTCGATCTGTGGGAGTGGTTGGACAAGCGCAAGGCGAAGAAGACCCCAGCGTAGAGCCCCTACCGCGGCCAGTGCGGCGGCGGCGGGGCCTCGACCGTGACGAGCTCGTCCCGCACCGGGTGCCGGAACGCGATGGAGCGCGAGTAGAGCGCGATGGCCCCCGGTCCGGACGGGAGGTGCGACGGCGCGCCGTACTTGCGATCGCCGAGGATCGGATGGCCTATCGCCGCGAGCTGCACGCGGATCTGGTGCGGCAGCCCGGTGAGCAGCTCCACCTCGAGGAGCGACGCCGACTCGCGGCGCTCGAGCACGCGGTACCTGAGACGCGCCACCTTGCCGCCTTTCGCGATGACGCGCGTCACCCGCGCCGCGGCGTCCTTCTGCAGGTTGTGGGTCAGCTCCCCGGCGTCCGCCTCCGGGGAGCCCGCCACCGCGGCCCGATACAGCTTCAAAGTCTCCCGCTCGCGGAACTGAGCGGAGAGCCTGCCCGCGGCCTTCGACGTCTTGGCGAGCAGCATCGCGCCCGAGACCGGCCGGTCGAGGCGGTGCACGAGGCCGAGGTAGACGTTCCCCGGCTTCCCGTCGCGGCGCTTCAGCAGCTCCTTGACGGCGGTCAGCACGTCGAGGTCGCCGGAGAGATCGCCCTGGCTGAGCATCCCGGCCGGCTTGTCGATGACAAGAAGGTGGTTGTCCTCGTAGAGAATCCGAATGCCCACAGTCGTCAAAACCCGGCTTCTTCCTGACCCATCCCCCGGCCCCTTCCCTGCGAGGGAAGGGGAGTCGACCAGATGCTTCCCACTCCCGCTTCGGGAGGGGGAGCGAGGGGGTAGGTTCAACGCGCGACCCGCCAGTCGGTCCCGGTCGGGCCGTCGCGCAGCTCGACGCCGAGCGCCTGGAGCTCGTCGCGCAGCGCGTCGGAGCGCGCCCAATCCTTTCCCGCCCGCGCCGCCGCCCGCTCGGCGAGCTTCGCCTCGATTGCGTTCGCGTCGAGGCCGCGGCACTTCACGAGGAAGTCGCGCATCTCGGCGAGCGCCGCCCTCGGGTCGCGCGTGCACAGCCCGAGCGCGCAGAACGCCTCTCGGACGTCGGCGACGAGCCGTGCGATCGTCGCGGCCCAGGAGTCGCGGCCGCCCGGGAGCTTCCTGACGTCCTTGGCCTTCGTGTCGACGAGCTCATTGACGAACCGAAGCGCCTCGCCGATCCCGGCGAGCGCCTTCGCCGTATTGAAGTCGTCGTCCATCGCCGCCCGGAACGCGGCGAGCGTCCCCTCCGATCGTGCGGGATCGACGAGGGGGACGCCGGCGGCAGGGGGAGGCGCCCCGGCCAGCGCGTCGGCCGCGCGCCCGAGCGTCTCGTAGAAGTACTCGAGCCTGTCGAAGGCGATGTCGATCGTGCCGCGCACGGTCTCGCACGACTCGGCGGCCGCGCCGTCGCGCGTGCGGCTGAAGTCGATCGGGTGCGCGTAGTGCGTGCCGAGGACGAGCAGGCGCCAGACCTCGGGCGGCGCCATGCGGAGCGCCGCCTCGATCGTGATGAAGTTGCCGAGGCTCTTCGACATCTTGACGCCGTTCACGGTGACGAAGCCGTTGTGCATCCAGACCTTGCAGAACTGCACGCCGTTCGCGGCCTCCGACTGGGCGATCTCGTTCTCGTGGTGGGGGAAGATGAGATCCTGCCCGCCGCCGTGGATGTCGAACGGCTGGCCGAGCTCCTCGGCGCTCATCGCCGAGCACTCGATGTGCCAGCCGGGCCGCCCCTCGCCCCAAGGCGACGGCCAGTGCGGCTCTCCCGGCGCCGCCCTCTTCCACAGCGCGAAGTCCACGCCGCACCGCTTCCTCTCCGTCGGCGCGACGCGTGCCCCCTCCTGCATCTGGGTGAAGTCCCGGCCCGAGAGCGCGCCGTACCTGCCGGTCTTGGCGTGGTACGCCGGGACGTCGAAGTAGACGTCGCCGTCCACGTGGTAGGCGTAGCCGTTCGCGATGATCTTCTCGATGAGCGCGATCACCCCCGGGATGCGTTCGGAGACGCGCGGCTCCACCGCGGCCGGGAACAGGTTGAAAGGCGCGAAGTCCGCGCCGCGGAAGGCGTCGATGAAGTGATCGGCGACGACCTCGGCGAGGTGCCGGTCCTGGCCCGCCGCGCGCTTCCGGATCACCTCGTCCTCGGCGAGCCTGTCCGCCCACTGCGCCTGCGTGTAGCCGGAGTACGCCGCGTCCCGGCGCCAGGAGCCGTCGGGGCCGGCGGATATCTCGGCGGCGCGGTTGATGATCTTGTCGTCGATATCGGTGAAGTTGCGGACGTACCGGACGTCGTAACCGCTGTACGCGAGGTAGCGGAGCACGGCGTCGAACGAGAGGTAGCACCGCAGGTGGCCGACGTGGCACCGACCGTACACGGTGACCCCGCAGACGTAGATCTTGATCTTGCCGGGTTCGACCGGTTGGAGCTCCTCCTTGCGGCGCGTGAGCACGTTCTGGATTTGAATGGTCATGAAGAATGCTTCTACCGGGCGCGGCCGGCCATTTCAAGGGCAACGTCTATTGTCGATTGTTCAGTAGAGGACGACGCTCTGCTCGACGGCGCGCATCTTCGGGCGCCGCTCCTGGAACGAGCCCGCAGCGGAGGTGAGGACGAGCATGTACGTCCCGCCCGGCCCGAACCCGACCTCCGCGACGCCCTTCGTCTTGCCGGATTCGGACTCGAAGTGCCACGCCGCGCACCCGTCCCACCCGGTGCCGCGGCATTCGTCGGCATCCTTCTCCCAGGCGCCCGCGAAGTAGCTCATGAGCCGGAACTGGTGCTGCGCTTCCGGTATGCGTTCGCCCGGGCGGACGATGATCTTGAGGTCGATTCCGTCCGCCGAGCCTTCGAGCACGGTGTCGTGATCTCCTGCGACGACGCGGATGGCGTCGGGCGCCGACCACTCGAAGCGGAGGCGCAGCCGGGCGTTGTCGTAGGTCTTCTTCGGCGCGGCCCCGATGACTCCGGCGATCGCGAGCAGCATCGCCGCGATCGCCCAAGTGAAGAGTCTGTGTCTCATTTTCTCCTCCGGACGATGGACGGTCCCGGGCCGTCCATGATTCACGCACCCCCCGACCCGCCGGTCAAGCCCCGGGGGAGGATGGCCCGCCCAGCCCGAGGGCGCGGGTCCCGTCCCCGACCGCGTAGCTCGCCGCGATCGCCCGCCGGAGCGCGGATCGCGCCAGGCCGACCGCGTCCTCGATCTCGCGGCCGAGCGCCAGGTGACCGGCTATCATCGACGCGAGCGCGCAGCCCGTGCCGCGCACCTCCCCGCCGCCGATCCGCGCCTCGCGGAAGACGTGCCTCCTGCCTGTCCGGTCCGCGAAGACGTCCACGACCTCTGCGCCGTCGAGGTGCCCGCCCTTCACGAGCACCGCCCGGCATCCGAGATCGAGGATCCGCTCTGCCGCCCGTAGCATGTCGTCGACGCAGGAAATCCCGCCGGATCCCAGCGTGACCGCCTCCGGGATGTTCGGCGTGACGATCGCCGCGAGCGGCACGAGCGCCTCCCGCAGCGCGACGCCCCCCGAGGCGTCGAAGAGCGCTCCGCCCGTGGTGCTCGCGAGCACGGGATCGACGACCAGGGGCGGGCAGCCTCGACGCCCCGCGAGACGCGCGACGGCCACGACGTTCGAGGCGTCCCCCAGAGCGCCCGTCTTGATCGCCCGCACGTCGTGGGCGGCCAGCACGGCGTCCGCGGCGGCGGCGACGTCGGCCGATCCCGAGGGGGTCGACGAGACGAAGGCGCGCCCGCTCTGGATCGTCGTCACGGCGACGACCCCGGCCCCGTGGGCGCCGACGGCACGGGCCGCGGCCGTGTCGACGATGACTCCGGCGCCGCCGGACGGGTCGAAACCGCCTATCGCAAGCACCGTCGACCGTCTCGAGAAATTCGATTTCACGTGGGCGAAGTGGTTTGACTCCATGTCAACTCCTTTATATTCTATCCGAAACTCGTCAAAGCGCGAATCGCGGCGGAGGTGGAACGATGGGAAGGAGTAACATCCGTGTCCTAGGTGAGCTGCTGTTGGTGGCGTTCGTCATCACCCTGCTCGCCATCCCGGACCCGGCTCTCGCCCAGAAGAAGGGCAAGGGCAAGAAGGGAAAGAAGGCAGATGCAGCAGAGACGGCGGCAACCGAGGCGCCGCCCGCCGCCCCGCCGGCGGATGCGGCCCAGTCCAAAGCCAAGGAGCACTACACGAACGGCAAGGCGCTCTACGAGAAGGGCAACTACGCCGATGCCATGGTGGAGTTCCAGACGGCGTATGACCTGAAGCCGCACCCGTCGGTCCTGAAGAGCGTCGGCGAGTGCAAGGTGCAGATCGGCGACATCCCGGGCGCCATAGTGATTTTCGAGAAGTATCTCGAGGATCCCGCGGCCACGAAGAAGGACGAGGTCCAAGCCAAGATCGTCGAGATCAAGGCGATGATGGCGAAGGTGGATCTCTCGAGCATCCCCACGGGGGCCGGGATCACGGTCGACGGCGCGATCACCGACAAGGTGACGCCGGTCTCCCTCGATCTGACCCCCGGCGAGCACACCATCGTGCTCAACACCGAAGGGTACGAGCCGCTCGAGAAGCCGCTCACGCTCGCCAAGGGCGAGAAGAAGCAGATCGCGGTCGACTTCGCGGTGGAGGGCAAGTCCACCTCCGCCGAGGAGCCCGCGCTCGTCGATCCTTTCGCGGAAGAGGGCGGCGAGGCGATCGGAGCCGAGGGCGGGGAGATCGAGAACGAGAAGGAAGGCCCGCCCGCGGCGTTCTGGATCGCGGCCGCGGTCGCCGGCGTCGGGCTCGTGTCCGGCACCGTGTTCGGCACGATGGCCCTCGGCGACGAGGACGATTTCAACCAGAAGAAGAAATCGGCTTCCCCGGATACGGGGGATCTGAACGACATCAAGGACAGCGGCGAGCGGAACGCGATCATCGCCGACGTCTCGTTCGGCATCGCGGCGGCCGCGGCGGTCGTGGGCGTGATCATCCTCCTCACGGACAAGGGTGACGAGAAGGTCGAGGAAGGCACGGCCAAGCGGCGGGTCAACGTTGTCCCGGTGGCCACTGGAAATGCGGTCGGCATGAGCACCGCGGTGTCGTTTTAAGGAGGTATGACCATGGTGCGAATCAGTGTTTTCATCGCGGCCGCCATGATGCTCGCGTTGACGGCGTGCACGGCGGTCACCGACTTCGACATGCCCAAGGGCGGACTCTACGACCTCGAGGCGAACGTCCCGGCGACGATCACCGTGACGCTCGCGGGAGCGACGGGCTCTCTGACGCTGAACCTGACCGATCCGCTGCCGACCCCGGCCAGCGGGAGCGACGAGGATCTCCTCGCCCTGCTCGCGGACGGCACGATCGCCCTGACCGTGCTGAACGACGACACCGGCGTGTCGTTCGACCTCACGGGCGGTGCGCGGGTGGACGGCGCCCCCGCCTCCGCGGGCCAGTTCTCCCTCGCCCTCGACGAGACGCGCGCGGTGCTGACGATCCAGTTCTACAACGAGACGACGACGGGCGCGTCGCTCCAGAGCGGCGATTCCTGCACCGCGGCGATCGACGTCCTCGACAACGCCTACTTCGTCGCCACGGAGACGCCGATCACCCGCCCGGTGACGGTGAACTGAGCCACAGCCGGCTGCCTCTGTTTTTTTCTACTCGGTCTGCTTGCGGATGAACGCGGGGATGTCCAGGTGGTCGTCGCTCAGCGCGGAGGCCCGCACCGTGACGCCCCGTCCCGCCGAGATCTGGACCTGCTCCGGCGCGTCGCTGATGCGCGGCGCCGGGATCGACGCGCGGGTCTGGGAGATGCGGCCGGTCCAGTCGCCGCTCTTGCGGGGCTGCGCGGCGACGGCGGGGGCGGCTGGGGCGCTCGCGGCGGCCGCCGTGGCGCGGGCCGTGAACGACGAGGACTGCACCGTCGCGGCGCGTCGGGACTGCGTCGCGGCGAAGGTCTCGTCGTTCTGGAAGCCGGTCGCGATCACGGTGACCTTGACCTCCTCGCACGGCTCGTCGAGCGTCACGTAGCCGAAGATGATGTGCGCGTCCTCGTCTGCCGACTCCTCGATCATGGAGATCGCCTCGGCGACCTCGTTCATCGTCATCTCCGGGCCGCCGGTGATGTTGATGAGCAGGCCCGTGGCGCCGTCGATCTTCACGTCCTCGAGCAGCGGGCTGTTGATCGCCATCTGGGCTGCCTCGAGGGCGCGCCGCTCGCCGCGCCCGTAGCCGGTGCCCATGAGGGCACGGCCGCGGTTCGTCATGATCGTGCGGACGTCGGCGAAGTCCACGTTGATGTTGCCGCGGATGGTGATGAGGTCCGAGATGCCGCGCACGGCGTTGCACAGCACGCGATCCGCGAAGGAGAACGACTCGTTGATCGTGAGGTTCTGCTCGAGGCAGAGGAGGCGATCGTTCGGGATGACGATCTGCGTGTCGACCTCCTCGGCGAGCTGGACGATCCCGTCCTCGGCGAAGCGCGTGCGCTTGCGGCCTTCGAAGCGGAACGGCCTCGAGACGACGCCGACCGTCAGCGCCTCGACGTCGCGCGCGACCTGGGCGACGATGGGGGCCGCACCGGTGCCGGTGCCGCCGCCCATGCCGGCGGCGACGAACACCATGTCCGAGCCGCGCAGCACCTCCTCGATGCGCGAGACGTCCTCGAGCGCCGCCTTGCGCCCGATCTCGGGCAGGCCGCCGGCGCCGAGCCCCTTGGTCAGGTTCCCGCCGATCTGGATTTTGGTGGGGGCGGGGTTCGATTCCAGCGCCTGGTGGTCGGTGTTCACGACGATGAAGTCGACCCCCTCCACCTGCGCCGCGATCATGTTGGCCACGGCGTTCCCGCCGCCGCCGCCGACGCCCACGACCCTGATCTTCGCCCTCTGATCGTTGCCATCGAGTTCGAACTTCATGGAACCCTCCCGCGTTCTCGGCCCCGCTGCGCTAGAAGATCTCCTTGAACCATTCGGTCATCCGCCCGAAGACCTTCGAGTAAACCTTTTCCTCCCGGACCCTGATCATGCTCGACTGCGAATCGGGTTGCTTGTACCCGTAGTGCACCAGACCGGCGCCGGTCGCGTAGACCGGGCTCGCCACCATGTCCTGCATGCCGCCGAAACCGAACGGGATCCCGCGGCGGACCGGCATTCCGGTGACCTCCTCGGCGGCCTCCGGCATCCCCTCGAGCAGGGTCGCCCCGCCGGTGATCACGAGGCCCGAAGCGAGGAGATCCGCGTAGCCGGTCTCCATGATCGCGCGGTGCACCAGCATGAAGATCTCCTCGACGCGCGGCTCGATGATGTGCGCGAGGACGCGCCTCGGCTGCACCGACGCAGGCCGCCCGCCGACCCCGGGGACCTCGATCGTCTCGTCCGGATCCACGAGCCGGACGAGCGAGCACCCGTGGCGCTGCTTGATGCGCTCCGCCTCGGCCTTCGGCGTCCTGAGCCCCAGCGCGATGTCGTTCGTGAGGTGGTTGCCGCCGACCGAGATCACCGACGTGTGGGCGACCGCGCCGTCGACGTAGATGATGAGATCGCTCGTGCCGCCGCCGATGTCCACCATCGCGACGCCGAGCTCCTTCTCGTCCTCGTGGAGCACGGCCTCGCCCGACGCGATCTGCTCGAGGACGATGTCCGCGACGTTCAGGCCGCAGCGCTGCGCGCATTTCACGATGTTCTGCGCCGACGTCACGGCGCCGGTGATGATGTGGACCTTGGCCTCGAGCCGCACGCCGCACATGCCCACGGGGTTCCGGATGCCCTCCTGGTCGTCCACGACGTAGCCCTGCGGGATCGCGTGGATCACCTCTCGGTCGAGCGGGATCGCGACGGCCTTCGCCTGGTCGATGACCCTGCGCACGTCCTCGACCCCGATCTCGTGCTCCTTCACCGCGACGATGCCGTTGTTGTTGAAGGACGAGATGTGGCCGCCGGCTATGCCAGCGAACACCGTCGTGATGTCGCAGCCCGCCATCTGCTCGGCTTCCTCGATCGCCTTCGTGATGGAGGCGCAGGTCGCGTCGATGTTCACCACCACGCCCTTGTGCAGGCCCGCGGAAGGATGAGATCCGATGCCGATGATGTCGACCCCCTCGTCGGAGATCTCGGCGACGACGGCGGCGACCTTCGTCGTGCCGATGTCGAGCCCTACGATGATCTCGCCCTTCCTTGCCATGATCGTACCTGCCTTCTCGTCGCGATGGAGATCGAAAGAACCGCGCTCAATACGGCTTCGTCAACCACACTGGCATGGTCGATCATCGATGATCAAATTTTTGGAGGACTTTTTCGATCCTACGGTTTGCGCGTGACTTCGACGTCGTTCTCCCCCTCGCCGGGGGGACGTTTCTTGAGCTTGACCGTGACGCGATCGGGGCGGATCTCGTTGTCGAAATGGATCACGGCCGGCCGCTCGCCGTCGGCGCGCAGGCGCCGCAAGAGATCGGAGAGACGTGCCAGCTTCTGCCGGTAGGGGCCCTTGCCGAAGCGGACGTAGAACGGGTCCGCGCCCGCGGTGATGGAGAAGCCGCCGTCGACCTCCGCATGCACCTCCGCGATCGGTGCGACCCGATCGAGCCCCTGGGCGCGATACCTCCTGGCGAGCGCGATGGCGTCGTTGATTGCGATCTGGACGGCCTCCGCGTCGGTGCGGAGCTGCTCGCGATCCAGGCCGGAGATGGTCGGCGGGGGCGTCGGATCCCCCGGCACCCAGCGCTTGAAGACAGCGCCCGCATCGTCGACGAGGTACGGCACGTCGAACAGGACGATGGCCTCCACCTTGCGCTCGACGATCCCGATCTCGAGGCCGCGCGGCAGCTTGCGTGTTGCCGTTGCGTCGAGCACCCAGGGGTGCTGTTCGAGCCGTCGCGCGATAGCCTCCGCGTCGACGCGGAAGATGTTGACGCCGCGCTCGATCGCGGCGGCCGCGATCACCTCCGGCTCGGCCAGGCGAACGTTGCCGCCGATCTGGATCTCCGTCACCGAGAAGTATTCGGCCGTCGTCGCCTTCCCGTACGCGGCGACGCAGCCCCAGAGCACGAGGAGCGTCGCAGCGACGGCCAGCGCGAGCCGCGCGATCGCCCGCACCGCTTTCCGCTTCGCCGTCCGGGGGGGATCGTCGCCAGCCGCGGCTCCCGGCGCCTGCGGCGTCGCGCTGGTGCGGCGCCGGTTCCCGTTGCTCGCCGGCTGCGCGCGGAGGCGCTTCCGCTCGCCGTCGTTCCGCGGGCTTCGCCTGAAGAGGTTCATGGCCGCCTCTTGGCGAGCCGCTCGAGGCCGTCGACGATGCGGCGCGCGGCGTCGGGCCGGCCGAGCGCCCTGGACCCCTTTGCGGCCGCTGAGAGGGCGCTGCCGTCCCGCACGAGACCTCTGACGGCGGCTGCGAGCTCGTCGACGCCGGTCGTGAGCTCGTCGAGCACGATCGCCGCGCCGGCGAGCCGCAGAGGTGCCGCGTTCTTCTCCTGCTGCCGGTCGGCGTGGTGCGGGTACGGGATGAGGATGGCCGGGAGCCCCATCGCCGCGAGCTCGGCGACGGTCGTCGCCCCGGAGCGGGCGATCACGAGGTCCGCGTCCAAATAGGCGGAGGCCGTGTCGTCGATGAACTCCACGACGCGCGCCTCGATCCCGCGCTCCGCGTAGTCCGCGGCGACGGCGTCGCGCCGCCCTCTGCCGCACTGGTGCAGCACGGAGACCTCGCCGCAGAGCCCTCCCGTGCCGAGCGCCTCGGGAACGCGGGTGTCGATCGTGAGCGCGCCCTGGCTCCCGCCCATGACGAGCAGGCGGGCGCGGCCCGCTCTCGCGCGCCTCGGCCGCTCCCGCGCCTCGAGGATCGCGCGCTTCAAAGGGTTCCCGGTCAGCTCCGCGCGGCCCCGAGGGAACGCCCCGATCGTCTCCTCGTACGTGACGAAGGCGCGATCGACGAGGCGCGCCACGACCTTGTTGGAGAAGCCCACCGTCGCGTTCTGTTCCAGGACCGCGGTCGGACAAAAGAGGATCTTCGCCGCGAGGACGACCGGCCCGGCGACGTACCCGCCGACGCCGAGCACGACGTCCGGCGAGAGCCGCTTGAGGAGCGCGATCGAAAGGAGCGTCGCCCAAGGAACGGACGCCGCGCCGCGCAGGACGCCGCGGGCGCCATTGCCGCGCAGAGGCCTCACGTTGATGAAGTCGATATCGAAACCCGCGGCCGGGACGAGCCGCGCCTCGAGCCTGTCCGCGGTGCCGATGAAGCGCGCCTCGCCCCCGCGCCGGGTGATCTCCTCGGCGACGGCGATCGCGGGGATGACGTGCCCGCCCGTGCCGCCGCCGGTGAGGACGACCTTGAGCCGGGGCGCGTTCATCCGACGACCCCTTCCTGTCCGCCCTCGTGGCGCTTCGCGTTGTGGCGGGAGACCCACGTCTCGTCGCGCGCGTCGGAGGCCTTCGCGTTGGCCCCGCGCGAGATGCTGAGCAGGACGCCAACCGCCGCGAGCGCGAAGACGAGCGACGTGCCGCCGTAGCTGACGAACGGCAGGGTCAGACCCTTGGTCGGCAGGAGCCCCATCGCGACGCCCATGTTCGCGAGCGCCTGCAGCCCGATCAGCGTGCTCAACCCCAAGGCGACGTACGTGCCGAACTCGTCCCGCGCGCGCATCGCCACGAGCACACCGCGCCATACGACGAAGGCGAACACTGCGAGCATCACGAAGATGCCGATGACGCCGAGCTCCTCGCCTATGATGGAGGCGATGAAGTCGTTGTACGCCTCGGGGAGGAAGAGGAGCTTCTGCAGCCCGTCGCCGACTCCCGTGCCGGTGAGCCCGCCCTCGCCGAATCCGAACAGCGACTGGCTGAGCTGGTACCCGTCGCCGAAGCGGTTGGACTGGGAGAGCGGATCGAGGTACGCGATCCACCTCTTCAGCCGGTACTCCGAGCCGGTGACGAGGAAGTACGTGACCATGGAGCCCAGGATGCCCGCCAGCATGATGTAGCCGAGCTTGGCGCCCGCGACGAACAGGAGCGAGAACGTCAGGAGGGCGATGACGACGGCGGTCCCGAAGTCCGGCTGGAGCAGGCACGCGAGGATGACGACGCCCGGCACGAGGAGGTGCGGTAGGAAGCCGATGGAGAACGACTTGATGTGCTCCGTCTTCCTCGCGAGGGAGTACGCGAGCCACAGCACGAGAGCGATCTTCATCGCCTCGGCCGGCTGGATCGTGATCGGGCCGGCGTCGATCCATCGCGAGGCGCCGTTCAGCGTCACGCCGATGCCGGTGTGGCACAGGAGGAGGCCGAGGAACGAGGCGCCCAGGAAGCCCCACGCGACGAACGGCTTGAGGAAGATCCTGTAGTCGATCCGGCTCATGACGAGCATCGCGACGAGGCCGATCGCGGCGTAGATCGTGTGCCGCGTGAGGAAGTACGCCGAGTTGTGCTTGTCGTGGAACGCGGTCACGGCCGACGCGGAGTAGACCATCACGACGCCGAACGCCGTGAGCAGGAGCACGCCGATGAGGAGCGGCCTGTCGAAGCTCCGCGCTCCCTCCGCCACGTTCCGTTCGTCAGCCATCTCGCGACCTCCTCATCGCAACTTCAACGATCCGAGCGCGACGAGCGCCAGCATGATCGAGATGATCCAGAACCGCACGATGACCTTCGGCTCGGCCCACCCCTTGAGCTCGAAGTGGTGGTGGATGGGCGCCATGCGGAAGACGCGCTTGCCCGTGAGCTTGAACGACGCGACCTGCGTGACGACCGAGGCCGCCTCCAGCACGAACACGCCGCCGAGCACCACGGACAGGAACTCGTTCTTCGTCAGGATCGCGAGCATGCCGATGGCGCCGCCCAGGGACAGCGAGCCGACGTCGCCCATGAACACCTGCGCGGGGAAGGTGTTGTACCAGAGGAAGCCGATCCCCGCGCCGAACACGGCCCCGCAGAAGATCGTGAGCTCGCTCGCCATCGGGACGGACGGGATGTCGAGGTAGTGGGCGATGTTGATGCCGAAGAAGGTCAGGCCGGCGATGTACGCGAGGATCGTGTACGTCGCGGCGTTCACCATGACAGGGCCGATCGCCAGCCCGTCGAGGCCGTCGGTCAGGTTCACCGCGTTCGACATGGCGACGACGACGAAGGTGGCGAACGCGACATAGGCCCAGCCGGGGAGGACGACCGGGTGCTTCTCGAACGCCACGAACGGGATGGCCAGCCTGTCGCGGATCGCCATCCACTCCACCGGCAGGTTCCCGTCGAGGAAGAGGTACGCGAAGATCACGCCGGCGAGGCAGATCTGGAACGCGAGCTTGAACTTCGCCGGCATCCCCTTGGAGTTCTCGTACTTGATCTTCAGGTAGTCGTCGATGAAGCCGATGAGGCCGTACCCGACCGTGATGGCGAGCACGAGCCACACGAAGTGGTTGTGCAGATCGGACCACAGCACGGTCGATATCACGACCGCGAACAGGATGAGCGAGCCGCCCATCGTCGGCGTGCCCGCCTTCGACAGGTGCGTCTGCGGCCCGTCGTCGCGCACGGACTGCCCCACATGTCGGCGCTGCATGCGGCGGATGAACCAGGGCGAGACCGCGAAGCAGACGAACATCGCGGTCAGCATCCCCATGATGAGCCGGAAGGGCACGTAGCGGAGCACGTTCAGCCAGCTCAGCCAGTCCGCGTCCAATCGGAGAGGGTAGAGTAGCTCGTAGAGCATGTTACTCCTCGCTCCCGCGCAGGGCCCGCACGACGGCGTCCATGTGCATCCCGTGCGAGCCCTTGATCAGGATCGCGTCGCCCGGCTCCGCGACCTCGAGCGCCGCCGCCCCGGCCTCGTCCCGGCCCTCGACGTGGCGCCAGGCGTCCGCTGGAAGGCCGGCGTCGACCGCCGCCTCGCCGAGAAGGCGCCCGCCCTCGCCGAAGGTGACGAGCCGCCGCAGGCTCGCGCAGGCGGCCGCCCTGCCGATCCCCCGGTGGGCCGGCACCGAGGACGCGCCGAGCTCGAGCATGTCCGCGAGCACCGCAATCCGCCTCCCTGGGGGCGCGATCTCCTCGAGCGCCTCGAGGGCCGCGCCCACGGAGGACGGGTTGGCGTTGTAGGTGTCGTCGATGACGACGGTCCCGCACGCGCCGCGGCAGACGAAGAGCCGCCCCGGCGCCGCGGCGACCGCTGCGCAGCCGCACGCGACGTCCTCGACCGTGCAGCCGAGCGCGATCCCAGCCGCGGCCGCGGCGACCGCGTTGGCGGCGTTGTGCCGTCCGGCGAGCGCGAGCTCGACCTCGATCTCGACGTCGCGGATCCGCATCCGGACCGCCTGCCCCGCCCCGCCCCGGGCACGCCTTTCGAGGAGGCGCACGTCCGCTCGTGCCGACGCGCCGTAGGTCAGGACCTTCGCGCCGGCGGTCGGCATCGCCGCGACGCGCGGATCATCCAGGTTGACCACCGCGGTCGCCGCCGCGCCGAGCCGTGCGAACAGCTCGCCCTTCGCGCGGGCGACGCCCTCGAGGCTGCCGAGCTTCTCGAGGTGCGCCGGGCCGACGTTGGTCACGAGCGCGACGTCGGGCAGCACGAGGCGCGTGAGGAGCGCGATCTCCCCGAAGTCGGAGCACCCGAGCTCCAGGACGGCGCGCTCATGCGCGGGTTCGAGCTCGAGCAGCGTCAGGGGCACGCCGATGTGGTTGTTGTAGTTCTTCTGCGGCTCGAGCGTCCTCGCGCTCGCGCCGGAGACGGCGGCGACGAGTCTGCGCGTCGTCGTCTTGCCGGTGGATCCGGTGACCGCGGCGACCCTTCCCGTGAACCTCCGCCGGTTCTCGAGGCCGAGGCGCTGCAGCGCCTCGAGCGGATCTCCGACGACGATCTGGGCGGCCGCGATCCCCTCGATGGGCCGCGACGCGAGGATCGCCACGGCGCCGCGCGTCACGGCGTCCCCGGCGAAGTCCGCCCCGTCGGCCTTCTCTCCCTCGAGCGCGACGAACAGCGCGCCCGGGACCGCCTCCCTCGAGTCGATGATGACGGCGCGAAGCGCGACCGCGTCCTCTCCGCGCAGCGTGCCGCCGCAGATCTCCGCGACCCCGCCCGTCGTCCACGTCCCTATCATGCGCGGCCCCTCGGCGCTCGCGCCGCGACGGCCGTCGCCGCCTGCTCCCGATCGTCGAAGTGGATCTTCTCGGTCCCGAGGATCTGGTAGTCCTCGTGGCCCTTGCCCGCGATGAGCACCGTGTCCCCGTCGCGCGCAGCGCCTACCGCGAGCCGGATCGCCGCCGCTCGATCCGGCTCCACGATGTAGCCGGAAGGTGCGCGCGCGATCTCCGCGGCGCCGATTTCCTGGAGCCCGCCGTCCAGGACGCCCGGCACGATCATGTCGATGATCGCGCCCGGCTTCTCGGTCCGCGGGTTGTCGGAGGTCACGACGGCGACGTCCGCCGCGCGCGCCACCGCCTCGCCCATCCTCGGGCGCTTCGACGGGTCGCGATCGCCGCCGCACCCGAAGACGCAGAGGATCCGGCCGGGGGTGATAGGGCGCAGCGCCGCGAGCACCCGGGCCAGCGCGTCCGGG
The DNA here is from genome assembly GCA_023229365.1 of Pseudomonadota bacterium. Classification (NCBI taxonomy): domain Bacteria; kingdom Pseudomonadati; phylum Pseudomonadota; species Pseudomonadota bacterium. Next base: position 21,269 of record JALNZK010000058.1, read on the forward strand.
GTGTGCGCGTAGTCGACCAGCACCGCGACGCCATCCGCGCACGGCACGCGCTCGAGGCGGCCGGGGACGGCGGCGAACCCTGAGAGCCCGTCGCGCGCGCGCCCGGCGTCGGCGCCGAGCTCGAGGCAGATCCCGAGCGCGAGCAGGAGGTTCGAGAGGTTGTGCGCGCCGACCAGCGGCGACGCGAGCGGGATCGTGCCGTTCGGCGTGACCACCTCGACCTCGATGCCGCGGGCGCTCATCGAGGGGGCGCGGGCGGGCCTCAGATCCGCGGCCTTCGCGGGATCGCAGGAGACGCGCAGCACGTCATGGCGCATGGCTCGCACGATCTCCTCGCCGAACGGATCGTCGACGTTGATGACGCCCCGCGCCTTGGAGTTCTGCGAGATCGCGTCGGTGAACAGGAGCATCTTGGCCGCGGCGTAGTCGGCCATGCTCCCGTGGAAGTCGAGATGATCCTGCGTCAGGTTGGAGAAGGCAACCACGTCGAACGCGCACCCGCGCAGCCTTTGCAGCGCGAGGCCGTGAGACGAGACCTCCATGACGAGGTGTGTGGCGCCCGCGTCGGTCATCTCGCGCGCGATGGACTGGATCACCGGCGCCTCCGGCGTCGTGTGCGCGGCGTGCCAGCGCCTCCCTTCGAACCGGTACTCGACGGTGCCCATGACGCCCGGCCTTCCGCCCTCGGCGCGAAGAGCTGCCTCCACGAGGTAGGTCGTCGTCGTCTTGCCGTTGGTCCCGGTGATGCCCGCGACAGAGAGGTCGCGCGTCGGATCGCCGTAGCAGACCGCCGCCGCCTCCCCGAGCGCGCGCCGGGTGTCCGGCACCACGATCTGCACGACGGTGGGAGGGGCGTCGACCGCCTCGGAGACGAGGAGCGCGGCCGCGCCGTTCGCGATCGCCTGCCCCACGTACTTCCGGCCATCGGCCGCGGATCCGGGGAGCGCCGCGAAGAGGAACCCGTCGCGCACCTCGCGTGAGTCGTGGGTCACACCGAGGATCCGGAGCTCGGGATCGCCGACGATCGCGATCGCGCCGACGCGCGCGGAGATTTCAGAGACTCGCGCCATCATCCTCATCCGCCGACGGGTCGGCCGGAACCGGCTGGAAGTTGACCTGCACGAAGCCGCCCGCGTCGATAGGCTCGTCGGGGCCGGGAACCTGCTCGGCCGCGATGCCGGTCCCGAGGAACACCGGCCGCAGCCCCGATGCGGACAGGGCGACGAGGGCGTCCGACATGCTCTCGCCGAGGAGGTCCGGCGTCCGAATCTGCCCCGGCTCGAGCGCCGCGGGGGCGATCTCCGGGGCGGCTCCCGCGGTGCTCGCTCCCTCGCCGGCGTCCTTGGGCGCCGCCTTGCCCTTCGCACCGTGCTTCGCCGACGCGCTCTTGGTCGCGATCCGCGGCGGGACGCCGAGGTACCTGAGGCTCTGGTCGGCGATCCTGCGCACGGTCGGCGCCGCGACGACCCCGCCGTACTTGCTGATGAGGGGCTCGTCGACGACGACGGAGATCAGCAGGCGCGGCTTGTCCGCGGGGACGAACGCGAAGAACGAGGAGACCCACTTGTCCTTCGCGTAGCCGCGTCGCCCCGCGGACTTCTGCGCGGTCCCGGTCTTGCCCGCGACGAGGAAGCCGTCGAGCGACGCCTCCTCGCCGGTGCCCCCGGTCTCGGTGACGGCAGTCATCATGTCGGCGACGAGCCGCGCCGTGTAGCGGCTCACCACCCGGCGACGGATCGAAGGCGCGATCTGGCGGATCGTCTCGCCGTCCGCATCGCGGATGCTCTTCACGAGTTGCGGCTGCATCAGGTTGCCGCCGTTGGCGATAGCGCCGAGGGCGGTCGCCATCTGCAGGCCGGTCACGCCGATGCCCTGGCCGAAGGCGATGGTGGCCGCATCGACGTCGTACCATTTTTTGAAGTGCGTGAGCATGCCGGCCGACTCGGAGGGCAGCGCGACGTGGGTGCGCTCCCCGAAGCCGAACCGCCGGATGTAGTAGTAGAACCGCTCCTTGCTCAGGAGGGCCGCGATCTTCGCGAAGCAGATGTTGCTCGATCGCTTGAGGCACTCCGTCGGGTTGAGCCAACCGTCCCGGTGATCGTCGTGGATGACCATGTCGTACATCTGCATGCGGCCGTTCTCGCAGAAGATCTTCTCGGACGGCGGGAGCTTGCCCGAGTTGAACGCCGCGGCGAGCGTGAACACCTTGAACGTCGACCCGGGCTCGAAGACGTCGAGCGCCGCGCGGTTCCTGCGCTGCTCGAGCGTCGAGGTGCCGGCGAGGTTCGGATCGAACCCCGGCCAATTCGCGAGCGCGAGGATCTCCCCGGTCATGGGATCCATGACGATCGCGTGGCCCGACTTCGCCTCGAAGACGCGGACGGTGCTCTCGAGCTCGGTCTCCGCGATGTGCTGCAGCTGGGAGTCGATGGTCAGCTGGACGGTGTTGCCGACCATCCCGTTGAGGCCGACGAGCCCCTCGGAGAACACGATGCGGCCGCGGGCGTCGCTGACACCCTTCGCCGCCTCGCGATCGCCCCGGAGCTGGTCGTCGAGCTCCTTCTCGACCCCATCCAGGCCATCGGAGTCCACGCCCGCGAAGCCGACGACGTGCGCGGCGAGGTTGCGATTCGGATAGTAGCGGCGGCTCTCCTTGACGAGCTCGACGCCCGGGAGGCGCAGCGCTCGGACCGCCTTCGCCTCCGACGGCGAGATCCGCCGCTTGATCCACACGAACTTCTTCTTCGCCGCGAGCTTGCCGTGGAGCGACGTCTCGTCGCGCCCGAGGATCGGCGCGAGCGCCCGGGCCGCCTGCGCCGCGTCCTCGACCCGGCGGGGGTCGGCGTAGCACGAGTCGACCTGCGCCTCGCTCGCGAGCTCCTTGCCGTGTCGATCGACAATCGCGCCGCGCCTCGCCGCGAGCGCGATGCTGCGCGTGTACTGGTCGTCGGCGAGCGCCGCGAGCTCACCCTGGCGGGTCACGCCGAGGTCCCAGGCGCCGTGCGCGACCGCGGCGGCGCCGACGCTCATCGCGAGCATCAGGAGGACGATTCGGACGCGCGTCCAGCCCGCCCTGCCGAGCGGCCGGCCGAACGGCGTCACAGCGCCCCTCCGGAGACGGAGACGAAGCGGCGCGCCTCGCCGATCACGATGATCCGATCGTGTCCGGGGACCGCCATGCCGAGCCGCTCCCGCGCGTCCGCCTCGACGCGGGCCGGCGACTTGAGCGAGGCGAGCTCCAGGCGGAGCTCTCGCTGCTCGAGGAGGAGACGGGACTGGCGCGCCCGGGCGGCGCTCGTCGCGTACCCGAGCTCGATCCCGTCGAAGCGCACGTGAAGGTGGAAGACGAACGCGGCCGCGGCCGCGAAGACGGCGAGGCTGAACAGCACGAGGTACCCCGGGCCGAGGGACGCCGGACGCGCCGAGGCGTTCGAGCCGTGGGCCGCACGGTCGTCGGGGGTCGAAGGGCGCTTGGCGCGCGGTGCCGTGGGCCGGAAGAGCACGTAGGTCCAGCGGCTCGGCGCGCGCTTCTCCGGGCGGCGGTTGCGGCGTTCGAAAAGGCGCGAGATGAGGCTCACCGCACCCTCCGTATCGCCCGGACCTTGGCGCTGCGCGAGCGCGGGTTGGCGGCCCGTTCCCTCGCCGTGACGCGGACGGAGCGGCGCGTGACGTACTCGGCGAAGGGCGCCGGGCAGTCGCACACCGGGATCCCCGGAGGGCAGCGGCACGGCGAGACGAGATCCGCGAAGCGGCGCTTGACGAGCCCGTCCTCGAGCGAGTGGAACGAGATCACGGCGACGCGGCCGCCGACCGCGAGCGGGGCGGGGAGGGCGTCGAGCAGGCGCTCGAGCTCGCCGAGCTCGTCGTTGACGGCGATGCGGATCGCCTGGAACGTCCGCGTCGCGGGGTCGATCCCGCCGGCGCGCTTCGGGCCCATCACGCGGCGGACGGCCACCGCGAGATCGGCGGTCGTCGCGAGCCCGCCCGCCTCCTCCATCCGCTTGATGGAGCGCGCCACGCGGCGGGAGTAGCGCTCCCCGCCGAAGCGGAAGACGAGATCCGCGAGATCGTCCTCGCTGGTCCGCGCCAGGAGCGCGGCCGCGGTCTCGCCGGAGGTCGTGTCCATCCGCATGTCGAGCGGTCCGTCGTGGACGAAGGAGAATCCCCGTCGCGCCGCGTCGAGCTGGTGCGACGAGACGCCGAGGTCGAGCACGAGGCCGTCGAGCGCCGCCATCCCCGCCTCGGCCATCAGCCGTTCGAGATCGGAGAAGCGGCCGTGGCGGACGACGACGCGATCGCCGAAGCGCTCGAGGCGCCGGGTCGCCGCGTCCACCGCTTCGAGATCGCGATCGATGCCCAGGAGCCGCCCGTCCGGAGCGGTCGCCTCAAGGACGCGCTCCGCGTGGCCGCCGCCGCCTATCGTCGCGTCGCAGAAGGTCTCGCCGGGCTGGGGCGCGAGCAGCTCGAGGATCGTGTCGAGCGCCACCGGCTGATGGTCGAACGGCGCGTCCATGATCGCTCCACCTAGAGGTCGAACCCTGCGAGGTGTCGCCTCACCTCGTCGATGCGGCCCATCGCCTCGGCCTCTGCCTTGCGCCACTCCTCCGGCTGCCACAGCTCGACGATGCGGTTCATCCCGAGCCACACCACGTCCTTGCCGATGCGCGCGAACTCCCGGTGCGGGGGCGGGATGAGGACGCGGCCGTGGCCGTCCAGCGGGCACTCCACCGCGTTGGCGACGTAGAGCCGCTTGAGGACGGTCACGCCCGGGTCGAACATCGGCTTGGCGGCGAGCTTCGCCTCGAACTCCCGCCAACCGGTGAGTGGGTACACGTCCAGGTGCGGATGCTCGGAGTCCAAGGCGTAGGTCACCACGATCCGATCGTCCGTGAGCCCGGCGATCGCCTCCCGGAATCGCACCGGCAGGCTCGCGCGGCCTTTGCCATCCACGGCGTGATCGTATCGTCCCTTGAACACGAACTATCCCACTTTCTCCCACGAAAATGCATTTCAACGAAGCCACAGTGAACGGGCCAAGTCAATTTATTTGTTGAAAGTCAAGTAGTTGAAAATAACCTCGGAAAAATGCGACAGATGGCGGGGCCTTGTAGTTGTCTAATTTCAAATAGAAAATCGAGCAAGTGCGAGTGGGAGCAGGTGGGATTGCTATGTAGTTGTTCGGAGGGTGGCGTGTGCTACACTTCAACCCGATATGAGACCGGAGAGCCCCAGCTTGCCGCCTGCCCGATCCGGCGGCAACAAGACCGTCTTGGTGCTCCTCGTCGGCGGCGTGCTGATCCTCGGGATCGCGGTTTTCGTCTACATGAGCCGGAAGACGGACGCTCAGCCGGTCCCTGCCGAGCCTATCCCCGAGCAGATCTACGCCGCCCCCAAGCCGCTCGTGGTCGAGCCGTCGCGACCGATCGTCGACCGCGCTCCGGACGCCGGCGCCGGGGTCCTCCTCGCCGACGAGAACGTGCAGAAGAAGACGCCGAAGGGCGGGTACCAGGAGAAGCTCGGCACCATCGATACCGCGGCGGTGAACAGCTTCGTGAACGCGCGGTTCGGGCAGGTGCGCGCGTGCTACGAGCGGCGCCTCAAGTTGAACCCGCTCCTGCAGGGCGATCTCGATCTGAACATCTCCATCGCGTCCTCGGGCAAGGTGACCGGCATCGCGGTGACGGCGGACACGGTCCGCGACGGGGAGATGCTCGAGTGCGTCCGGCGGACGATCCGCGGCTGGACGTTCCCGAAGCCCGACGGCGGGCGCGCCATCGTCGCGAAGAACTTCAAGTTCAAGAAGAAGGTCTAGCCGCGCCGCGCGAGAGCCCGGCCACGCCCGAGCGGATCACCGAGCACTGCTCCGCCGTGAGCCGCTTGGGGCCGAAGCGCGCCGACGCGGATCGGGAGTGCATCAGGAGCCACGTGCGGGCGTCGCCGTCGTCGTCCGGGTGCCGCAGATCCCCGAGGAGCAGGTGGGCGATCTCGTGGGCGAGCGCGTAGGCCTGCCGCGCCCTCTCGACGCCGCGGCGATCGAGGATGATCGCCGGGCCGACCGAGCCGCCCGGGAGGAACGACTCGCCCTGCTTCGTCGCGCCCGAGAACCTATCGACGACGAAGAGGGAGACCGCGCCGCTCTCGGGATCGCGGAACGATCGGATCAGGGTGCGCTCCTCGAGCGTGCCGACTCCGAGCTCCTCGGCGCCGTAGGACGACAGCCCGTCCGCGAGATCCACGGCTCCCAGCGCGAGCGGCTGCTGGGGATCGGTCGTGAGCGGCGCGCCGGCGCCCGCCCAAGGCGCCACCGAGGCGAGCGTCCCGTCGCGGCGCCGTACGACGACGTCGGCGGTCGGCATCGCCTGGCGCGCGGCGCGCGGGTTGATCGAGACCAGCGCGCAAAAGCCGGCATCCTCGAGCGCCCTCGCGAGCAGCCGCGCGGTCTCTTCCGGCGTGTTGCCCCTGCCGATCCGAAGAGGGCCCAACCTCGTCCCGTCCGCCGCGAGCCGGGCCTCGCCCCCCGCCGCGACGAGCCCGTACGGGCCGCCGACGTGGAGGAGCGAGGATCCGGGCGGATCCTCGACGGCCACGCTGGAGTACGCTGAAGGATCGATCTCGACGTGGCACTGGGCGAGCACGGCGTCGGCGACTCGGAGCTGATCCGCCGCGACCGCCCTCGCGCCGCGATCGTCTCCGCCGACGACCGGCTGCCCGCCGGGCGCCGCGCGCAGCACGAACGCGCGGAGCGGGACGGTCAGGATCTCGAGCGGTCCGGCGCCCGCCTTGCGCGAGCCCACGGTGCGCGCCGAGGCCGAGGACCGCTCGGCGCCGCGGCGAACCCGCAGCACGACGACGTCCCCGAGCCGCACGACGAGCGCCCTGCCCGAGAGCCAGGGCGCGCCGCGATCCTCGCGATCCGCCACGGCGACGAGCCACGGTGTTTCGTAGGAACCGTCGGCCGCGCGCGCGAGCGGGACGTCCCCGATGGCGTCGCGGACGCGCGACGTCGCGGGATCGACGCTCGCGATCGACGCCCGGATCGAAGGTCCTCGCCGCGCGCGGCTTCTCACGACGGCACGAAACCGGGCCGGCGTCGCGTCCGCCGGCTCGTCGTCCGTCGTCGGACGGTACACCGCCAGGGCGCCGCCCGCGGGGATCGTCCCCTCGGCGGAGAGCCACTCGACCTCGACCCCTCCACCCCCGCCGGCCTCGCCGATGCCCGCGGCCGAGAGCGCCGCGGCGAGCGCCACGGCCCTAGCGAATGATCCCATCTTGGAGCAGCTGGTTCAGGATGCGGCAGGTGTCGAACCGCGACAGCCCCGAGATGTCCACGACGTCCTCGAAGCTGCTCATGCCGTCGATCCGCGACAGGACGAAGCCCGTGGCGGCGTCGAGGTTGCGCCAGACGAGCTCGTGCGGCGAGACGGCGACCTTGGGTACGCGATCGAAGGAGCCGATGCGCGACTCGTACATCCCCATGAGCACGCGCCGGCACTCCTTGGCGACGCGCTTCACCTCGGAGTCCTCGCCGCCCGACTTCGCGATCTCCTCCGCGACCGCGAGGGCGCCGGAGTAGTCACCGAGCTCGAGGCGCTCCCGCATCTGCGTGCGGCGATCGTCGGGCGACAACGAGACGCGAGGCAGCTTGCTCGTCCGCCTGCGCGGCCGGCGCACCTCGGGCGGCTCGTCGACGATCGGCTGGAGCGCGTCCGGGCTGGAGCGGCGCCTCTCGTCCGGCGTCACGGAGATCCGCGACTTGCTCTTCCGGACGAGCTCCCACCTCGGCGGCTCGCGGTCCTCCGCGGGAGGATCCTCGCGGCGCGGCGCGGCGGGCTTCCTCTTGCGCACGCCCGGGGGCGCCTGGGAGGGCCGGGGCATCCCGCTCTGCGTCGCCCGAGCGCTCGATAGCGGGATCTGGTGTGCCGGCACGGGAGGGGGCGCCGGGAGGCCGGGCTTCGAGGAGACGTGGCGCTCGACCGGCGTGCGCGGCGCCTCGTCGACGATGGCGATGTCCACCGCGCCCTGCTGCAGGAGCATCTGCTGGGAGTCGCTGTGCGGCTCCGGCTCGTCGTCCGAGAGGGGTGGGTGAGCGCCCCCCCCGTCGACGGCGTCGACCCGGATGCTCGAGCCCTTCTCGACGGGCTCGTTCGGCAACGTCCAGCCGTCCTCGATGTCGTCGAGGAGGCCCGCCTTGTCGAGCGACTGCACCCAACGGTTTGGCGTCTTCGCGTCGTCCATCGCCTCGCCACCCGCCGCGTCGGCGCGATCCCTACGACCTGGCCAGCACCCCTTTGAACATCTTCTGCGTGCGCTTCAACGTGTCGATCGTTTCCGCGAGCTGCGCTTGGTCCTTGTGGCTGATCGCCTGCTTGGCCTTCGCGATGAGATCGTGCGCCTTCGAGAGCGCCTCCTGGCCGAACTCGGATCCGGCCACGACCTCCTCGACCTTGGGGAACATCCGGTCGAGCTCGCGGATGATCTTCTCCGCGTCCTGGCGCGCGTCGTCGAACCCTTCGCTGGCGCGGCGCTCGACGAGGTAGTCCTTGCTTTCGTCGACCATCGCCTTGACCTCCTCCTCGGTGAGGCCCGAGGTGGCGGTCACTGTGATCGACTGCTTGAGGCCGGTCTCGAGATCCTTCGCCGAGACGGAGACGATGCCGTCGGCGTTGATCTCGAACGTGACCTCGACCTCGATATGGCCCTTCGGCGCCTTGCGCAGCCCGGTCAGGTTGAACTCCCCGAGGAGCTCGTTCTCCTCGGCGCGCTCGCTCTCGCCCTGGAGCACGAGGATCTTCACGGCGGTCTGGTTGTCGCGCACGGTCGTGAAGACCTTCGAGCGGGACGTCGGCACCGTCGAGTTCTGCGGGATGAGCTCCTCGAGGAATCCGCCGACGATCATGATGCCGAGCGTGTGCGGCGTCACGTCGAGGAGGAGCATCTCGTGGGTGTGGTCGACGAGCGCGCGCCCCTGGATGGCCGCCCCGAGGGCCACGACCTCGTCCGGGTGGACGCCCTTGCACGGCTCGCGCTCGAAGTACGCCGCGACGGCGCGCTGCACGGCCGGCATCCGGGTCATGCCCCCGACCATCACGACGTCGTCGATGTCCGGCTTGCCGACCCCGGACTCGCGCAGGGTGGCGGCGCAGATGTCGACGGTCCTGTCGACGAGATCCGAGCACAGCTCTTCGAGCGTCTCGCGCCGCAGGGTCCTCTGCAGGTGCAGCGCCTCGTTCTGCCCGATGGAGATGATGAAGGGCAGGTTGATCTCGGTCTCGACCTGGCTCGAGAGCTCGACCTTGGCCTTCTCCGCCGCGTCCTTGAGCCGCTGGAGCGCCATCCGATCCGAGCGCAGATCCACGTTGTGATCCTCGAGGAACCCTTCGACGAGCCAGTCCATGACCCGCGCGTCGAAGTCCTCGCCTCCGAGGAACGTGTCGCCGGCCGTGGAGATGACCTTGAACACCTCGTTCGCGCCGATCTCGAGGATGGAGATGTCGAACGTGCCGCCCCCCAGGTCGTAGACCGCGACCAGGCGATCGATCTTCTTCCCGAACCCGTAGGCGAGCGCCGCGGCCGTCGGCTCGTTGATGATCCGGATGACGTCGAGCCCGGCGATCGTGCCGGCGTCCCGGGTGGCCTGGCGCTGGTTGTCGTTGAAGTACGCGGGGACCGTGACGACCGCCTTGTCGGCGGGCTCGCCGAGGTAGTCCTCCGCGATGATCTTCATCTCCTGAAGGATCATCGCCGAGACCTCGGGCACCGAGTACAGCTTGCCGCGGAGCTCGATGCGAACGTCGTCGTGGGGGCCCTCCGTGACCTTGTACGGCGCGGTCTCCTTGGCCGCGGCCACGGGCGGCGAATTCCACTTTCGGCCGATCAATCTCTTCGCGGCGTAAACGGTGTTCTCCGCGTTCGTGATCGCTTGGCGCTTCGCGATGTGCCCGACGAGCCGCTTGTCGGCTTCGGTGACGGCGACCATGGACGGCGTCGTCTTGTAGCCGCCGCGGTTCGGGATGACCGCCGGCCCGTCCCCCTCGACGACGGCCACACAGGAGTTCGTGGTCCCGAGATCGATACCGATCACCTTTTCCATGCCGCGATATCCCCTTTGAAGGCGGTAGTTACGCCCTGCAGAGCTTGATCCGCTTTTTTATCTCCTTGTTGTCCGGCTCCAGCCCGAGCGCCCTTTCGAAAGCCTCCGCAGCGCGCTCTTTGTCCTTCGACAACAGGAGTATTTCGCCTAGAGTAACGAAATACTTGGCCCGCTGTCCACCCAAACCGATGACCTCTCGGGTGAGTTGGAGCGCCTTTCGCAGGTCCATTCTACGCTCCACGAGAAGCTCCGCGAGTTGGTGGCGCGCATCCACGTTCGTCGGATCGACGGAGATCGCCTTCTCGAAGTGCGTGCGGGCGACCTCCGGATCGCCGTGCTGGCGTTCGTACCGGGCCTGGCGCAGGTACCCGAGCGCGAG
>JALNZK010000059.1 GCA_023229365.1 Pseudomonadota bacterium
TGTGCCGATCACGACGCCGCCGACCACCACCAGGACCACGCCCAGCGAGATCCAGAGCCACGGGGACCTGAACACTTTGGCTCCGGTCGTCGCGCCGCCGTCGGGAAGCTCTCCGAGGTCCGGATCCAGCACCACGCTGTCGTCCTCCTTATCGTCGTCGAGATCGTCGAGGTCGTCTTCGGGGGGGGGATCCGGGGGAGGCGGCGCTTCGACGACCCGCGGTTCGCCCACCGCGGCGGCGAGCGCCTCGGCGAACTGCGGCGACGCGGCGTCTGCGGCGGTCGCGAGCGGCGGCAGGGAGACCCACGCGGGAGCGCCGGCGTGGGCCGCCCGGGCGGCGAAGCGGTGCGGCTTCGCGGCGAGCGAGAGGGCGACGAACCGGTCGACGCCGATCCGCGCGAGGAAGGCGATCGCCGCGGCGTCGAGAGCCGGCGCGGTCGCGGCGAGGAGCCGGTCCGCCTCGCCCTCCTCCTCGGGCGCCGGGAGCGGCGCGAGCACCATCTCGTGGGCGGAGGCGCCGGCGGCCGCGGGGTCGATCGCCTCGCAGCGCGGCGAGAAGCCGGCGAGCCGGGCCTCGACGTACACGCGGTGCGACCGGACCGCGATCTCCGCGCCGCTCCGGATCTGGGTCCCGCTCATCGCGAGCGAGGCACCGGGCGGCTTCGAGACGACGCGGATCGGGGTCGACGGCAGCTTGTCCGCGTCCGCGCAGGCGCGGGCGAAGGCGCCGACGATCTTCGGCGGGAAGCGCCGCGGATCGACCACGCGCGAGGGGTGCACCGCGTGGGCCGCGACGAACTCCGCGACGGCCGCGTCGTCCCGCCCGAGCGACCCCGCGACGGCGCCCGCGAGCACGTGCGCGTCGAACAGGAGGTCGCGGCAAGCCGCGCACGCCCCCCCCGCGACGCAGGCCGCCTCGGCCTCGGCGAGGGCCGCGCGCGCGACGTCCATCTCCAGGTTCTTGTACGCCCTGCGGGCGCGCTCGAACGCCTCGGTCGCTGCGGAGGGGACGAGCGGGGAGGCCGGGTCGCCTCCGGGCCGGGCGGCGAACGTCCTGACCTTCGCGCCCTGCGCGGTCCGGATCGCGGCCTCGATCGCGGTCACCTCGTCGGGCGTCGCCTCCAGAGGGACGCGCACGCCGACGTCGGCGCGCGCCGCGGTGGGGGCCAGGAGCAGGACGAGGGAGACTGCCGGGACGAGCCGCAGCGGGGAGAAGAGTGGCGGCGCCTTCGGGCTCATGGGATCATGGGTACGACACATCGAGGCGACGGACAATACCGCATAAATCTGACCTGGGCGCGCGGCTCCCGTACACTATAGCTGGTGAGGGCGGACGCAAAACGAGGTAGAACGATCGCGCCGAGATGAAACGGAAGCTGCACATCGCCCCGGTCGCGCTGTTCGTGTTGACCGCCGCCTTCCTGCAGGGCCGGACGGCGCTCGGACAGGAGCCCGTGCCGCAGGAGGCGGAGCCCGCACCCGCGGCCGAGCCTGCACCCGTGGCCGCGCCCGCGCCCCCTCCCGTCGAGAGACCCGGCGCGGAGATCACCTCGGACGGCGACGGCGCGGACGGCGGCGTGGCGATCGGCGAGTCGGAGAAGATCAAGATCGGCGGCCGCGTCCACGCCGGCTACCGGATGACCCGCGAGGCGCCCTCGCCCGCGGAGTCCGGACGCGACACGGAAAACGAGTTCATGGTCAGGCGCGCCCGCCTCAAGCTGAACTGGCGGCCCGAACGCTGGATGCTCGCGGTGATCCAGATCGACGTGGCCGAGGCGCTCCAGCTCGGCGGATCGATCCTGCGGGACGCCTACGTGCACCTCTCGCCGCTCGATCAGCTCCAGATCCGGATCGGCCAGTTCAAGAAGCCGTTCTCCGGGCTCGAGCTCCAGTCGCCCGCGAAGCTCAGGGTGATCGATCGCGGACCGGGCGTCGACTACATCGTCGAGGATCTGCTCTACGGAGATCGGGACCTCGGCCTCCAGCTCTCGGGCAGGCTCGTGAAGTCGGTCAAGCTCGACTACGAGATCGGCGTGTTCAACGGCAGCGGGCCGGAAATCGAGGAGATGGACAACTCCAAGGATCTCGTCGCGCGCGTGCAGATCCGGCCCGTCAAGCAGCTCGAGCTCGGCCTGAACGGCTCGGCGAAGTTCTTCAGCGAGCCGGATCCGGGCGAGGCCAGGCGGTCGTTCGCCGGCGGCGGCGACGCCCGCGTGCAGGTCAAGGGGTTCCGGCTCTACGCCGAGGGGCTCGTCGCGGGAAACCACCGGGAGTTCAACGTCCGGCGGGCCGCGGGCGTCGAGGACTCGCCGTTCTCGTTCGTCACGTTCGCCGTGATCGGCATGGTCTCGTACCGGCACAAGTTCGACACCGAGATCCGGTTCGCGATCGAGCCCGCGTTCAAGGCGGAGCTCTTCGATCCGGACACGAAGATCACCGAGGATCACCTCTGGGTGCTGACCCCGGGCGTCAACACGTACATCGGCAAGTACTTCAAGCTGATGATCGGCGGGGAGTTCGTCCGCTCGAACAGGAACTCTCCTATCGACCACCCCGACTCCGAGGCGCTGGAGGTTCTCGCGTGCTTCGACATCTGAGCCCGTCCGCCGGTGCGGCCACGGCGAGGAGCCCGGCGAGGCTCACCGGCGTCCGCCAGGAGATCAAGTACCTGTTCGCGCCCGACGTCGGCGCGCGCGTGATCGCCAAGGTCGAGGCGTCGATCCCGGCCAAGATCGTCGACGGATACCCGTTCAGCCACCGCGTCTCGGCGTACCTCGACGCGCCGGACCACGAGCTCGCGAGGCGGGGGCTCGAGCGCGGGAGCCAGGCGATCAAGCTCCGCGTCAAGGAGTACTACCAGATCGTCGGCGGCGCCCCGCAGGGCGGCCCCCGGTGCTGGCTCGAGGTCAAGCTGCGGCTCGGCGCCATGGTCGAGAAGAGCCGCTTCGAGGTGCCGCGGGAGGGCGTGCTCGACGCGCTCCGGGACGGGCCGCAGGCGGCGGACGACGAGGAGAGCCGCGCGGCGATCGAGTCGTTCGAGGCGGTGCGCAAGGGGAGGCCGCTCGCACCGGTGGTCGTCGCGCACTACACGCGGTGGACCTACCAGGATCCGGAGTCCAAGCTGCGCGTCACGCTCGACAAGGGCACGACGTTCCACGTCCCGCCGCGCGACCTGTACACCCCCGCGGCGCCGACGGGCGCGCGCACCGCGCTGCCGCCGCCGCTCGAGATGGAGGGCCGGTGGATCGTGGAGGTGAAGAGCCTCGGCCCGGCGCCGCTCTGGCTCGACGACGCGCTCGACGGGGCAGAGCCCGCCGACTACTCGAAGTTCGTCGCCGGCCTCCGGGCGGTCCAGCGGCGTGGGCTGCTGCCGCTGTAGTTAGGTTGAACTACTCGTCATGCAAACGAATTTTCCAAGCCGCTTGACATGGTCGCTCGGGCGATACACAATACAGCTAGACAGACTAGACAGAATACCGGACGGGGCGCGGCAGAGGGCACGATGAAAGACGAATGGCAGCTCCAGGAAGCGAAGAATCGGTTCAGCGAGGTGGTGGAGCGGGCGCTGAAAAGGGGACCGCAGACGGTCACGCGTCGCGGCGTGGAGGCGGTCGTCGTCGTCGCGGCTGACGAGTTCCGCAGGCTCAGCGCGCCGTCGATCAGTTTCGTCGAGTTCCTCAGGTCGTCACCGCTCGTCGCCGCCGATCTCGATGTAACCCGCGACCCGGATCCGGGGCGGGAGGTGTCGTTTTGAGGTGTGTCGTCGATACGTGCGTCATCTCCGAGACCGTGCGCAGCTCGCCGGAACGCAGAGTCGTGGACTGGCTCGGTGCTCAGCGGGAAGAGGATCTCCACCTGAGCGTCCTCACGATAGGAGAGCTCCGCAAGGGGATCGCCCGCCTCGACGAATCGCGAAGGAAGGCGGAGCTCGCGGCGTGGATCGACGGAGAGCTGACGGAGCGTTTCGGCTCGCGGCTGTTGCCGGTGTGCTCCGGCGTCGCTTCACTGTGGGGTGAGATCCAGGCGCGCGCCGAGCGGGCAGGGAAGAGGATGCCGGTCGTCGACGGGCTGATCGCCGCGACCGCGCTCCACCACGGACTGGCCGTGGCGACGCGAAACGGGGGCGACATGGCCGTGAGCGGCGCGAAGATCGTCAATCCGTGGGAGTGAGCATTTCAAAAAAAACGATCGGTTGCAGCAGCGTGCGGACACTCTAAGTTCGGACCCCCGATGCGCGGAATTCGCGCTATCATGCCCTGCCTCGAGGGATGGAGAATCAGCATGTTCGTCGTGTTCGAAGGCATCGACGGTTCCGGCAAGACGACGCTCTCCGATCGCGTCGCGGCGCTGCTCGACGGCGTGGGCGTCACCGTCCACCACGCGCGGCCCAAGGGCGAGCTGAAGAGCGAGCTCGCGACCGACATCCGCAACATGACGCGCAACCCGCGCAGCCTCACGATGTCGCCGCACACGGAGCTCCTCCTCTACCTCGCGCGCGACTCGCAGATGATCGACACCGTGATCCGGCCCGCGCTCGACAAGGCGGACGTCGTGATCGCGGATCGGTACGTGTACTCGCCGGTCGTGCTCACGCGGGCGCGCGGCCAGGTGCCGCGGGGCGACGTCGACAAGGCGACCGAGGTCGTCGCGCGCGGGCTGTGGCCGGAGCTCGTCGTCTACTGCGACGTCGACGTCCACACCTCCGAGCTGCGCAAGCGGATGGACAAGATCATCAACCCGCGCGACGCGGACGACTTCGGCCGCAAGGGGCTCGCGGGGCTCGGCCTGCGCGACGCGATGCGGGGCGAGTACCTCGAGATGGCCGAGGCCGACCCCGCGCGCTGGATGGTCGTCGACAACGTGAACCACACGATCGCCGAGAACTCGGTGCGGATCGCGCGGAAGATCGTCGAGCTGCTCGGTCGCTTTGCTTTGCTCGCGGATCCGCCGCCGTCCAAGCCGGTGCGGCTCGAGCCCGGTGAGATCCGTGCCGAGCGCGCGGACGAGCTGCGGCGCGCGTTCTACGATCACCTCGGCAGGCTCGCGGACGCCGGCGCCACGCGCCCGGCCGCGTACCACGTGCGCAGCCTCTTCGCCGAGGAGGCGTGGGCGCTCAGGGAGAGGCTGCGGGAGAAGGAGCCGGAGCTTGTCGCGTACGGCCTCGAGCCGCTGGACGACGGGCGGGCCAGGGCGCTGCGCGAGCGGCTCGTCGAGAGGGCGCCCCGGCAGGTCGCGAAGTCCCTGGGCGCACGGTGGGCCGACGCGGATCCGTGGGCGTGGGAGCTCAGGGCGCGGCTCGCGGAAGCGGCGCCGGCCGAGGTGATCGCGTCCATGGGATCGCTCGACTCGGACGACTCGTGGGCGCTGCGCGAGCGGCTTCTCAAGGACAAGGACAACCACGCGGCGGTGCTCGCCACGCTCAAGCGGATCGACACGGAGCGCGCGTGGGCGCTGCGCGACGAGCTCGGCAGGGGCAAGACCGACTGGGGCCTCCTCGAGGGGCTCGCCGGGATCGACACGGAGCGGGCGTGGGCGCTGCGGAGGAAGCACCAGCGGAAGGCGCTGCCGTGGGTCCTCGTCTCGACCGCCGGGCTCGTGTCGGATGCGGCCTGGGAGCTGCGCGACGGCCTGTTTAAGGTCGCGCCCAAGCTCGTGCTGCAGACGCTGTACGGCGTCGACCACGAGCGCGCGTGGACGATGCGGCGCGACGCGGGGTGGAGCTGCAAGGAGGCGCTGACGTCGATCAAGGGGCTCGACGGCGAGGAAGCGTGGCGCCTGCGCGAGTCGCTCGCGAAGCGGTGGCAGTCCCACGCCGCGAAGTCGGTGGGCCTCGCGCTCGCCGCGACCGATCGCGGCCGCGATTTCCTGTGGGCGCTCGCGCGCGCCAACCCGAACGACCCCGAGGTGATACACTACCTCGTGAAGCTGATCGACGAGGAGGAGGCGTGAGATGCCCGATATTCTAGGCACCCTGACCCAGGGCCCCGGCCTCGCGGCGTTCGCGGACCCCATGAAGTGGGTGCAGTACGCGCTCATCCTCGTGGAGGCGACGCTCTCGGGCGTCGTGCTCGCGTACCACCCGATCTACATCGGGCGGCCCAAGTCGATGGAGGATCTCGAGCTCGCCAAGACGCTCATCATCTACTCGGTCGCCGGCGCGCTCATCTCGATCATCTGCACGGCCGCCCCGTCGATGGCGTTCGTCATCTTCGGCATCGGCGGGCTCATGCGCTTCCGCACGAACCTCGACTCGTCGAAGAGCACGGGCCACGCGATCATCGGGACGCTCGTCGGCCTGTGCTGGGGGCTCGAGCTCCAGCTCGTCGCGGCGCTCGCGACGGCGTTCTTCTGGGGGATGATCTTCTTCCTCGAGCGCGCGACGGTGATCGAGTTGATCGTCGGCGGCGTCAAGATCGCGCAGATGGCGCCGGCGGCGGAGGCCTACCGCGAGGCGATCGCGCGGGCCGGGTGCCGCGTGGGCGCGCACCACAAGAACTTCAAGAAGGGCGAGATGACGTTCGTGTTCAAGCTCCCGCGAAAGCTCGCGATCGACAAGGTGATCGCCGAGGTGGAGAAGATCCCCGAGGAGCTGCGCGGCACCCCGGACTGGCCGAATTGACGCTTCCGGTACGCTGAAAGGATGAGAGCCATGAGAGTCATGAGAGCGATGAGAGCATTAGGACACCCCATTCTTCCCCTGCTTCTCGTTCTTCCCATCCTCTCCTCCTGCGGCACCGAGGAGCCGCCTCCCGCGACGGTGCCGGACGGCGATCTCTTCCCGCTGACGGTGGGCGACTTCTGGCTCTACGACGAGACCGAGGGCGGCGAGACGAGCCAGACCCGGTACGAGGTCGCCGGGCAGATCGACTACGATTTCGCCTATGACGACCAGGGCGCGCTGCCGGTGTTCGTCATCAACAACACGTTCCCGGCCGGCGGCGGCGACACGGACAGCTCGGGAGGACACCGCCTGCAGTACTACCACGACGACGGGACCCGCGTCGTGCGCATGCGCCACGACGTCTACGACGAGACCGACACGCTGACGAAGGTCCGCGACTACGTCCCGGGCTTCCTGAGGTTCGATCGCGGTAACATCACCGTGGGAGCGCAGTGGACCGAGGATCTCACAACCTACACCGACAGCACCCCGGAGGACGAGGCCGGCGTCGTCACCGAGGGCGCGAGCTACCTCTACGAGGTGCTGGAGCCGGAGAGCGTGACGGTCCCCGCCGGCACCTTCGACTGCGTGGTCGTGCAGCGGAAGAAGACCTCCGGCTCGTCGGTCGAAATCAAGATCTACTACTTCGCACTCGGGGTCGGGAAGGTGAAGGAGATCACCGAGGGGACGAAGGAGGAGGCGCTCGTCGAGTACGAGGTGGCGAGCACCGCCGACGGCGGCGTCTGACGGGTAGGCAACAGCGCCAAGTGTGATAAGATTCCGCCACGTTGAGCCGGGGGCCCTGTTCGCCCGCCGAGCTCGAGGACGGTAGGATCGTGGACTGCATCCTGTGCGGCACCCAGTTCGAGGCGCACGACGGCCCCTGCACGCAGTGCGGGTGGAACGCGGACGCGCTCTGTGGCGAGAAGTCGCTGCGCGCGGGCGAGCTGGTCCGCGGCAGGTACGAGATCAGCTCGTGCCTCGGCGTCGGCAGGTTGGGCGCCGCGTTCCTCGTGTCCGACACGGATTCCGGCGGCGACGCGGTGCTGAAGCTCGCGCACGCGGGCCTCGTTGGCAACGAGGAGATCGGGCGGCGGTTCCTCCACGGCATGCGCGCCCTCAAGAAGATCGATCACGCCGGCATGGTGCGCGTGCTCGACGCGAACTGCGAGGCGGACAAGTACTACGTCGTCACCGAGCTCGTCGAGGGCGTCCCGCTGCGCGACCTCATGGACAAGCGGAGGAGCCAGAACAAGGGGTTCACGGTCGCCGAGATCCTCCCCATCGTGAGGCAGATCGCGGCGTTCTTCGACGAGAGCGGCGTCGCCGAGCACGGAGCGCTCTCGCCCGAGAACATCTGGATCAAACCCGACGGGCTCAAGATCCTCGACGTCGGCTGGGCGCGGAGCCTGCCGCTCGCGGCGGTGGGGCACAGGCTCGCGGCGAAGAGCCGGGTGCGCGGGTACGTCGCGCCGGAGCTGCTGCGGGGAAGGGCGCTCTCGGCGCGGGCCGATGTCTACTCCGTCGGTGTGCTGATAGGCGAGATGATCACGCAGCTAGCGTTCGACGGCAGGCCGGAGGTGTTCGCGTCGGCAGTGACGGGCCTCCCGTCCGGCGCCGACGCCGTGCTCCGGCACGCGCTCGACGCGGATCCCGAGGAGCGTTACGCGACGGTGTCCGAGCTCGTCGACGTGCTGCGGGCGCTGGGCGAGTCCGGACCGCACGCCGCGCCGCCGCGACGCGAGAGCGGGGCCCAGACCGCCCCCGCGCCGCGCCCGCCTGCCCGCCCGTCGGCGCCGCCGCCCAGGCCGCGCCGCGCGGCGGAGCTCGGCATCGGCGAGCCGCAGACCGAGAGCACGGTCCAGGTCTCCATGGAGGATGTGATCCGCGACCACGTCCACGGGGAGCCGGAGCGGAAGATCCCCTGGGCCCGAATCGCGCCCATCCAGGAAGACGACCCCGATCACACACCGGTCCCGGGGCGCATGCTCATCACCCCGAAGCGGCCCGCCCGCAGGGATTCGCTGCCGCCGCAACCGCCGCCGCAGTCCGCGCGCGTCGCGCCGCCGCCCAAGGGAGCGCGCGCCGACGCGCCGCTCCCGCAGGACGAGGACGGGGAGACCTCCGTGAAGAAAGCCCCCGTCGCGAGGGGCGGCCGCCAGGAGCGGGTCCGTCGGGAGGTGACCCAGGAGATCGACCTCGACGCGCTCAGCGAAGGCGCCGAGGAGACCGTCGAGGGGACGCAGGAGATCGATATCGGGATGATCGAGGGGCAGATCGCGCGGAACGCGGTGGACGCGGCGACCAAGCTCGAGGCGCAGGCCGAGGACGCCCTCCGCTCGTCGACCGAGGAGCTCATCCGCCGAGCCGGGAGGCTCGACGGCGTCGATCCGCGGTTCGTCCGCGCGGCGCACACTCTCGAATCGGAGAAGCGCGGTGCGAGGTCGGCGAAGGCCGCGGAGGTGCTCAAGCAGAGGACGGAGCGACTCGACGACATCGATCCGCGGCTCCTGCGCGCGGCGGCGCGGCTCGAGGAGGCCAAGGTCCACGACGTGCCGGAGCCGGAGAAGCCGGAGGTCGTGGACGGAAACGAGGACGAAGACTGGAGGGAGCGGATCTCGCAGACGAATGAGGACTCGGTGATCTCCTTCCTCGCGTCGCCGGTCGTCCAGCCCACCGAGGAGGTGCGCGGGTTCCCGATGACGCAGCAGCGCCGTCAGCAGAACCGGCCTCCCGCGAAGCCGAAGCCGCAGCCCTCGGCGCCGGTCGCGCCCCCGCCGCGCGGAAGACGCAGGAAGAATCCGCCGCTCGCGCGGGCCCTCTACGACGAGACCGGCGAGACCGACGACCAGTCGCAGCCCACGATGCTCGTGCACCCCGCCTACATGCCGCAGACCGCGCACCGTGCGGCGATCGATCGACGGCTCCTCTACCTCGAGCTCGCGCTGCCGGTGATCGCGGGGCTGTTCTTCGCGGGGATGCTGATCCTGCTGGGGGTGGCCGCCGCGATGCGGTGAGGCCGTCTTAGAGCGCGCGGGAGATCAGCTCCTCGAGCTTCGGCCGTGGCTGGGCGCCGAGCAGCGAACCGGACGGGGCGCCGTTCTTGAACATGATGATGGTCGGCACCGAGCGCACGCCGAAGCGGTTGGCGGCGTTCGGAGCGTTCTGGATGTCGACGTAGCAGAACTTCACGCGGCCCGCGTACGCGCCGACCATGCCGTCGAGCGTCGCGCCGAGGGCCTTGCAGGGGCCGCACCAGGTCGCGCCGAAATCCACCAGCACCGGGACGTTCGAGTGCTCGACCTCGGAGGAGAAGTTCGCGTCGTTCAGGCTGATGAGCTTGTCGGCCATGGTGCACCTCTCGGAGTGGTTCGCTTGAGCGCGTCGCAGCGACTCTAGAGCCGGCGCCGCCCCGTTGTCAACGCGCGCAAAGGCCGTCACGGCTCATTCGCAGCGGCGCCAGATGTCGTCCGAATGGCACTTGACACACGCGCGCTGGTTCTTCCGCGCGAGCGGCTTGCACCTGCGGGAGAACCCCGCCGGGTGCGGGTTGATCGAGGCGTGGCACGACACGCAGGAGCTCTCGCTGTGGCAGGACGCGCACGCCTCGATGTCGTAGCGCGCGCGGCGGCAGATCTGCTCGGGGGGCGCCCCGCGGTGGAAGCTCCCCGCGCTCTCGGGCCTGGCGTTCGACGGCGAGTCGGGGGCCACGCCCGCGCGGCGGTGGCAGCCGATGCAGAACGACTGGCTCCTGTGGCACGCGCGGCACCGCGGGTTGTCCATGCGCGTCGAGACGCCGTGCGCGGAGCGCCAGTCGCCGGGGTGGACGTCGCGCGGCCGGATCTTCCCGCCGTGGCATCGGCGGCACCAGCTCTCCTGGTGGCACTGCGCGCAGAGCTCCGAGTCCGCGCCGGCGACGGCCGGGTGGCTCCCGCGCCAGTCGGCGCGGTGCGTCGCGCCCGCGAGCCAGTCCGGCGGCGTGAGCAGCTCGCCTCCGATCTCGGTGATCATCCGGCCGTCGGGGTGCGCGAGGTGGCACGTCCTGCACTCCGCGAGCGCGCGCCCCCGCTTCTCGTGGCAAAAGAAGCATTTCCGCATGCCGACGACGTCGCGTCCCTCGTCCGCGCGGCGGCCGGCGGCGGCCGCCGGGTGGCAGTCCGAGCAAGCCGTCTTCGCATGGGCGCGGTGAGAGAACCTGACGTTCGGCCGGGGAGCAGCGCCGGGGAGCGGCGCGCCGTCCGCGCCGAACGCCGTGTGACAGCGGCGGCACGCGTCCGTCACCACCATTCCGGGTGTCGCGCCCGCGGCCGCCTCGTGGCAAGGCGCGCACTCCGCCATGGCCGGCGCGAGCCGATCCGAGGCCCAGCCCGAGATCGCGGCCTTCGGGTGGCACGCGGCGCAGCCCGGCTTCCCCGGCGGGTGCGCGGCGTGCGCGTCGCGGACGGCGGGGACGCTCGAGGGCAGGAGGGTGGGAGAGATCGCCTGCCGGGCGCCCCTCGCCGCGCCGAGCGCGATCGCGGCGGCGGCGATCAGGAGGACATATGTCCGCGCGTTCGCCATCATCGCCACAGATCCAGTTGCAGCAGGCCGAGCGCCACGAATCGCGGCGCCGAGCCCCCGCCGTAGTAGTTCTCGAGCTCCGCTGCGACGTGCGCCCCCTCGAGCAGCCGGACGCGCACCGACGCCATGTAGCCGACGACGTCCCCGGACAGCCGCGGGGAGTAACCGTCGTCGATGTGCCAGTAGGTCCCGCGCGCCGCGAGCCAGATGCGGTTGTCGAGGAAGCCGTGCCCGCCGCCGAGCTCGACGCCGACGCGGTCCTCGCCCCACTCCCGCGTGCCCGTGACGCGCGCCGAGGCGTTGCGGCGAGAGGTCCTGTGCGCCGCTCCGAAGCCGCCGCCGGCGCCGGCGAGCAGCTCGTCCGTCGCCTCTCCGCTCAAGCCGGCCGACCCGTCCGCGAGCCGCGCGAACCCCCACGCGGCGAACGAGACCGTCTTCGCGACGTCGACGTTCATGCGGCCGCCCACGTCCCTCCGCGGCGCCAAGTCGAAGACGTTGAAAATCGAGTCCGCCTCGAAGATCGGCCGGTAGAGGTGGTACTCCGCGGTCAAGGCGAGCAGCTCGACCGGCGCGATCCTGAGCTCCGCGTCCGCCTCGCTCACCGCCGTCCCCTCCGCCGCCGCGGCGCCGAGGTCGTCCTGCCTGTCCAGGAGCGGGCTCCACACGGCGCGGACGTGCGCCCGCAGGGGCCCCTGACCCGCGTCGATGCGCCCACCCAACCGCTGATCGGCGACCTCCTGCGACAGGCCGACGACCCGGACCGCCGCGGCCGCATCGAGCCAGCGGCGAGGGGAGAAGCCGATCTCGGTTCCGAACATCGGGCGGGGTTCGGGATCGATCCGCGACGGGTACCTGTCCGACTCGAGGCCGCGCCGGCCTCCGCTGTCCACCCCGTCGAGCTCGAGCTCGTCATAGCCGAGCAGGTTGCCGCCGCGCACCTCGTACCCGAGGTAGGGCGAGACCGAGATCCCGGCCGGGAGGTGCAGCGTCGCCTCGAGACCGTCGAACGCGGCGTACCCGATCGTGTCGAGCCGGATCTGGCGCCCGCCGCGCGCGTCGAGCGCGCCGTCCCACACGCCTACGACCGAGACGTACGCGATCACCGCGTCCATCTGGAGCGGTCGTGTGCCCGGCGAGTAGCTCTCGGGGATGTCCGGGTTGCTCTCGTTGTTCGTGACGGCGAAGTCGGTGTCGAGCCGCAGCTCGAGCGCCAGCGAGAGGCGCGGTCCGCGGTAGTACGGATCGGACGAGCCCGGCAGGAGATCCCAGACGGACAGGCGGAGATCCTCGATGAAGCGGCGGCGCGAGATCATCGATCCGTCGGCTGCGGGGATCGAGTAGCCCTCGGCGGACAGCGTCGACGAGATCTCCTGGGTTGCGCCGCCCGCAGCCCCCGCCGCGAGGAGCGGCAGGGCGACGAGGCAGGCCGCGAGCTGAACTAGCCGAGGTCGCACACCCGTGTGCCCCCGAATTCCTTGACGAGAAGGTCGTCGAACTCGTCCGCCAAGTGACCGATCGCGGCGAGCAGATCCTCGACCTCCGCGCGATCGAGATCGGCGACGCTTCGTTCCGCGACGAGCGCGACGATGTCGTCCCTGAACAGCCCGAACGCGATTCCCGGGAGCTCCGTCGCGTTCAGGCGGAGGAGCTTGATCGCGGCGGGCGCCGCGAGCCCGCCGTGCATCTTGACGAGCGGGGAGACCACGCGGAGCCTCGGCGCGCGCCCGGCCGGGCCCGGGCTGATCGCGATCAGGACGTCCGCCGAGCCGCGCGACACCTGCCAGCTCGCGACCCCCTCGGCCGCCTGCGTCCTGTTCTTGTCCGGATCGAGCCCGAGGCTCTTCAGGACGGATTCGATGAGTCGAGCCGCCTTGCCGACGGCGCCGTCGAGTTTCTGTCCCATCCCGCTTCCCCTGTCCAGAACCCGCGCGACGTGCGGATTCGCCGCGCCGTGGAAAATCATGCTCGCCCACGCCCGGTGCCTTGTCAATCGGTGTTCGTGTCCCGGCTTGACAGTGCGGCGCCTCTGTTTGTACTCTTTCAAAACTGTTGCTCCGACCGTAGCGGTGTCGGCCTGCATTCTGGAGGACCAAGTTGAGCGACGAGCTGAAGAAACCATCGGGCGGCCTCCCCGTGGGGAAGGCCTTGGAACCCAAGATCTCGAAGCCGCCGGGACCGCTGCCGGGCGCGATGAAGCCGGGCGGCGCGCCGCTGCCGGGCGCCAAGCGGATGGGCGCGGCGTTGCCGGGCCTCGGGGCGAAGAGGCAGGCCGCGACGCCTTTCATGAAGCCGGTCGAGAAGCCCGTCGCGCCGAAGGTGTCGGTGGAGCAGATCCGCCGGGACCCCTTCGCGACGTCGACGGCCTCGGCGCCGATCGAGACCTACGGCGGGGCCGGGGCGATGGTCGTGCCCGGGGCGGACGAGCGGATCGGCGCCGCGGCCGCCAAGTCGAAGATGTCGACGCGCCAGAAGGCCATCTCGCTCGGGGTCGCCCTCGGCCTCCTCATCATCGGCTTCGGGGTCGGTTCCGTGGTCGCCGGGCGCGTCGAGGACGCGATCATGATTCGCGACGCGCGCATCATCCAGATCGAGGTCAACAAGCTCAACGCGCTGTTCGCGGAGGTGGACGGCGCCCTGACCAAAGCGTACCAGGACGCCAAGGCGAACAAGTTCGACAAGGGCTACCTCAAGATCCTTGCCGAGAAGCTCCAGGGAAACCCTTTCAACCCGAGCCTCTTTACGGATAGAAACTACAAGAACTTCGACCCCGCGACCGTCGAGGCGTTGCACACGTATTATGATCAATGGACCGTGCTCTACACCGAGCTCGGGAAGCATTTCCGCGCGACGGACAACGACGACCCGCAGCTCTCGGCAACCGGCGAGGAGTTCACGAAGCTGCTCGAGCCGAGGTACGGCGTTGTTTTCACGCGCGACGAGGAGGGCAACGGCGCGTTGATCGGCAACCTCGTCGTGCTCGGCAAGTCCGAGGAGAAGGACGGCAAGATCGCGACGCAGATCCAGTACGAGGTCGGCACCTACGGCGACTCGCGCACTTTCTACAACGGCCCGGCCGGCGACTCTGAGTTCAGCAAGAACGCCGAGGGGTACGTCATCGCGGTGGAGCCGCAGGCGGAGGGCGGGCTGCTCAAGGACGCGACGCAACCGCACTTCGCGCAGTACACCGAGCGGCTCAAGGAGCTGACGGACATCCTGGCGCGGATGCGAGAGGCGCAGTCGACGGTGAAGGCCGCCATCGACAAGATCGCCGCCGAGAGCCCGCCGTCGCTGCTGACCGGCATGAGCGTCGACGACGACGTCGAGGAGTACAAGGTCGGCGCCGCCAAGGCGGCGGCCGGCATCTCCGAGGAAGCGCCCGCCGAAGGAGAGAAGCCCGCCGAGTGATCGCCGCCCCGCGTTGCCCCCGCCCGGGGATCGTCAAGGCACGAAGAACCGGCTCGACCGCTCAGGAGCAGAGGCTGACGAGCCCCTCGAGGCGGCGGTGGACGAACTTCTCGCCCGGGCTGAAGGAGGTCGCCTTGGTGGCGAGGAACGCGAGGTAACGGGACATCTCCGGGCAGGAGCGGTACCCGACCTTGCGGACGAGACCGTACAGCGCCTCGATCGTCTCGCGCGGCATCAGCTTGCCGCGGGCGTGGTGGAAAGCGAACAGGTTGCTGACGTGCTTCGGGTTGCGGGTCGCCTCGGCGATCGCGATGGTGCTGCGTGTCACGTCCTCGATCTCGCGTTCTTCCATCTTGTCGCCGCGCTGCTCGCGCTTGATCGCGGACTCCATGAGGTTGGCGAGGAGCTTCTCGGCCTCCTCGAAGCGCTCCATGCTGATCGCCTTCTGGAGGAGCGCCGCCACCATGAACTGCGGCTGCTGCGTCTTGTGGAGGTCGCTCTTTCGGCGTGGCGACTGGATCGGATCGACGCGGAACGTGGCCTTCGGGTCGCCGCCCGTGGACGAGCGCGGCGCGCCGCACTGCGGGCAGTTCATCTCGTTGTTCGCGATCCACGAACCGCACGCGGCGCACGTCACGAGGCCGAGCGTGCGATCCGCGTTCGCGACCTTGCCGAGGGCGACGACGCGGATGCTCTGGTGGCCGATCGTGATGCGGTCGCCGTCGAACAGCTGCACGCGACCCGAGATGCGGTTGCCGTTCACGATGCAGCCGTTCCGGCTCCCGCGATCCTCGAGAAACAGCAACTCGTTCTCGTTCACGATGGTCGCGTGGACCCGGGAGACGCTCGGATCGTCGAGGATCAGGTTGCACTCGTTGGAGCGGCCGATGTCGAAGGTCCCCTCCGGCGCCTCGATGTTCGAGCTCTGGTAGATCAGGCGGTACTTCTTCATCGGACAAAGACTCCCGAAAGCGTCAGCCTCTCACGAGGGACCGCAGCCTGTCGACGACGGCGCCCTCCCGATGGCCGCTCTTCTCGAGGGCGCCGAGATACCCCGCGAGGTCGTCGGTCATGTTGTACCAGCCTCGAGCGGATTCGAGAAGCAGGTCGAGCACCGCGTCGGTCGCGGGTTCCGCCGCGCGCGTGTAGGCGGCGACGATCCATCGGAGCCGGTCGGCCTCCCGCAGCTCCACGGCCAGCCGCGCGTTGGTGGGCACGATCTCGGCGAGCAGGGCGATGTCGTGCACCCCGCGGGCGGCCTTGAGGTCGTACTCCTCGATCTTCCCCGCGAGGAGCCGCGAGGCGTGGTCGAAACGCCGCGCGCGGATCGCCTTTTCGATCACGGTGCTCACCATGCCGGAGGTCCAGCCCGACGAGCTGCCGCCCATGTGCAGCGTGATCGTGTCCTCGCCCGGCTCGAACGTCGCCCCGCAGCGGGTGCAGAACGTGCTCGCCGTGTCGCAGAGCGTGCGGCAGCGCGGGCAGCTCTTCGTGTCGCGCGGGAGCTGTCCGCTGCAGTGCGGGCACACGGGCGCCCCCGACATGATCGTGGCGCGGCATGACGGGCACGCGATGAGGGCGCCGGTCACCCGGAGCTGCTGCGACGGGAGCCTGCGCTCCTCCAGGAAGACGATCTCGTGGCTCCCGATGCGGATACGGTCGTTGTGCTGGAGGGGGTGATCGTCGAACAGCGGCTCGCCGTTCACGAGCGTGCCGTTGCGGGAGCCGAGATCCGAGATCGCGGCGCGATCCCTTCCGACGGAGATCCGGGCGTGGTGCCTGGAGACGAGCGGATCCTCGAGCGTCAGGTTGCAGGACGGAGATCTGCCGACGAGAAACGCTCCCTCGGCGAGATCGATCTCTTGAAACATGAACCGCAGCCGGCGCTTCACCTTCGTGTCCACGAGCGGTTCCTTCCTCGCACCATTGCGACTGTACAACATTTTCCAGATTTACAGGAGGCGGTACCGGCGCGGGCGGTCGGGCGAGCTAGAAGAGATCGTCGACGCTGCTGTCCGAGGGCTTGCTCTCCTTGGGCGCGGGCGCGGCGGTGCCCGAGTCCTCGGGCTTGGGCGCCTCGGCGTCCTTCTTCTTCTTGGAGCCGGACGTCACGGAGTGCGTGGAGTCGAGCGAGCTCGAACCGTCCCCGACCTTCTGCCCGGTGTAGTTGTCGATCACCGACGCCTCGCCGTCCTTGAGCTTGTCGCCCGACGCCGCGGTGACCTGATCGACCATGTCGGAAACCTGGTCGGTGACGATGCCCTTGTCGCGATCCGCGTTCGGGCGCAGCTTCGCGATGTGCGTCGCGGTCACGGCGCACGAGAAGCGGAGCCCGTACGCGCCGAAGAACGACGAGCGGTCGAGGATGTCCGCGTAGGTTTCGTCGTTGCGCCAGCTGACGCGGTCGAGGTTCCCCTTGGCGTCGAAGAACTCGCGGCCCGACACCCCGAAGCGGCCCTCGATCGTCGCGAGGAAGTCCATGAAGGTGATGTCCGCCTTGAAGGAGTCCTTCCGGAACGCGCGCAGCCGCTTCCAGAACCGGTTCTGGATGAAGAACAGGTACTCGACGTACTTGCCGGCGTCCCACACGAACATCGACTCGCTGTTGTTGTGCGTGAACTCGTCGGCGATCATGTGGCTCTCGAAGCCGGTCGTCTGGCCCGTGAACTCGATGTAGCTCTTGTGCATCCGCGAGACGTCGCGCAGGAGCTTCGTGCGGACGCCGTCCTCGGCCAGCGCGTCGCCCGCCGCGGTCTTGAGCTCCTCGGCGTACGAATCGCGGATCCGCTGCTCGAAGAGCGACATCACCTTCTTGGTGGACATGCCCCACTGGAGGCCTTCCATCTGCTCCGCGATCCCCTCGGAGAACGGGACGTAGCCGGCCGGCGGCTCAACGATCGCGCCCTTCTTGCCCTTCTTCTTCGCGGAAGGGGGCGGGATGACCGCCGGCGCCTTGCCGAACTCCGCGCCCGGGATGACGAGCTGTTCGTCGTCGGCGGAGAGCGCCCCGCCGAGAGATCCGCCGCCGCCCCCGCCGCCTCCTATCTGCGGCGCCTCGAACGGCTTCGCGGTGGTCTGCCCGGGCTCCTCACCCGTCATGATCTTCGCCTTGCCGGACTTGCCCCCGCACCCGGCCGCGAGCGCGACCGCCGCGATCAGTACCGCAACAAGGAGACCGGTGTTGGAATTCGTCTTCATCGCGCCCTCCTGTCTGACGCACGCGTTATTCGTATCGACCTGAAAACTCGCCGCATCTTATCATCTGGCCCGCCGCAGCCAAGCGATCTTTGTCACGCTGTCTTGGCGGCCTTGCGCGCGGCGATCTCGGCTGGCTTGAGGATGCGCGCCATCTTCACGGCCTGCGACTCCGTCGCGTAGAACGTGTCCCAGGCGTACTGGTACATCTCCTGGAGCTCGTCCGGCGTCATCAGCGCGGGTCGCATGACCACCTCGCCCGCGGTGTAGCGCCGCCAGTCGTGGTGCAGGATGCGGCCCTGCGCCTCCAGGTCCTGGAAGGTCCTGGTGTGCGGGAACGGCGTGAGCACAGTGAACTCGGCGAGATCGAGCTCGATCTCCAGGAGGAAGTCGACGAGCCGCTTGATGGAGTCCTCGTCGTGATCGTCCAGCCCGAGCAGCACCGTGCCCTCGACGAAGATGCCGTGCTCCTTGAGCCGCCGGACGCGGTTCCGGATGAAGTCAGAGGTGTCGAAGACGGCCTGGTACACCCACCAGGCGCCGGCGTCGGCCGCGGCGCGCAGCACCTCGTCGTCGTCCTCGATCGGGTGCGAGATCAGGAACCGGCCGAGCGGCTTGAGCGCGCGGAAGAGCTCGAGCTCCCACTCCTTGTCCTGGGCGAGCGAGTTGTCGACGAGGAACAGCTTGTGGTTCGGGATCGACGCCACCTCCTCGACGACGCGCTCGATCGGGCGCGGCCGGAAGCGGCGGCCGCCGAGGTACTCGACGCAGCACGGGTAGCAGGAGAACCGGCAGCCCCGCGACGCGTGGACGAGATCGGGCATCTGCACGCCGCGGTAGTTGTAGCGGGGGCGATCCAGGAGATCGCGGCGCGCCGTGCCGACCGACTCGACCGGCGCCGGGTCGGCGAGGTAGCCGTAGACCTTTTGCAGCGCTCCGCGCGCGAGATCGTCGAGCACCGCCGGGAACCTCCCCTCGGCCTCCCCGACGAACACCGCGTCTGCGTGCAACGCGGCCTCGTCCGCGTGCAGCGACGTCCCGATGCCGCCGCAGATGACCTTGATCCCGCGGGCGCGGAACCGGTCCGCGATCTCGTATCCGCGCGGCGTCTGGCACGAGAGCATCATGGAGATGCAGACCAGATCGGCGTCCTCCTCGAAGTCGATCTCCTGGACGTTCTCGTCGGTGAACGCGACCGCGTGCTCCGCGGGGATCGTCGCCGCGAAGACGACCGGGCCGTGGGGCGGGAGGTGGAACTCGCGCTGGTTCGCCAGCTTGGGCCACTTGGGGTAGATCAGTCGAATGCGCATGGGTGCTTATATAGTCCGGCCGCGGGGTGGCCGCAACTCGAGTCAGAGGGGCGGAACGGCGCGGCTCGGGATCGACGTCGGCTCGATGTACGTCCACGCCTACGCAGTCGCGGCCGACGGGAGGGAGCGCGGCTTCTCGAGCCCCATCCGCGGCCGGGCGCTCGACGTGCTCGCGCGGCTCCTGCGGGAGGAGGTCGTCCCGTTCCTCGGCGCGGGCGAGGCGAGGGTGGCGCTCACGGGCCAGGGGGCGTCGCTCGTAGCGGACCGCCGTTGCGGCTTCGTCGTGAACGAGATCCTGGCGGCGGCCCGCGGCGCGAGAAGCCTCTTCGCGGACGCGCGGACGATCGTCGATCTCGGCGGGCAGCTCTCGAAATGGGTCCTGCTCGACGGCGACGGCGCGGTCGCGGACTTCGCGACCAACGGGCTGTGCGCGGCGGGAGCGGGCGCGTTCCTCGAGCAGCAGGCGGGCCGGCTCCGCCTCGACATCGACGAGTTCAGCCGGATCGCCGCGACCGCGGAGCGCGCCGCGACCGTGGCGGGACGGTGCTCGGTCTTCGCGAAGTCCGACATGATCCACCTGCAGCAGCGCGGGACGCCCGTCCCGGAGATCGCGCTCGGGGTGTGCGCCGCGTTGGCGCGGATGTTCGTGGCGACCGTGCTCGAGGGACGCACCCTCGAGGCGCCGGTCGTGCTGATCGGCGGCGGGGCCAGGAACGCCGGGTTGCGGCGGGCGCTCGCGGAGGTGTCCGGGCTCGGCGCGGGCGCGTTCCTCCTTCCGTCCGACCCGTCGATCGTCGGGGCGTTGGGCGCGACGATCCTCGCGGCGGACGCGGCGGCCACCCCGCTCTCGAGGCTCACGCAGGCGAGCGCCGACGCCGCTGTCCGGCCGGCAGGGCACGCGCATGCCACGCTCCCGCGGCTCGCCCCTCCTTTGCCGCGTGCGGAGCCTCCATTCGCGCGGTCAGGCGCCGCCAGCGTCGAGGCGTACCTCGGGGTCGACGTCGGATCGGTGTCGACGAACCTCGTGCTGCTCTCCCCGGACGACGCGCTGCTCGCCGGGCTGTACCTGCGGACGCGCGGCACCCCGGTCGAGGCGATCGCGGAGGGGCTCGCGGCACTGCGGGCGGACTTCGGGGAAAGGCTCGACATCCTCGGCGTCGGGACCACCGGCTCGGGCCGCCACCTCGCGGCGCGCCTCCTCGGCGCCGACGTCGTGCGCAACGAAATCACGGCGCAGATGGTGTCGACCCACCACTACATGCCCGACGCCGACACGGTGTTCGAGATCGGCGGACAGGACTCCAAGTTCATCCGGCTGCGGCGCGGCCTGCTCGCGGAGTTCGAGATGAACAAGATCTGCGCGGCCGGTACCGGGTCGTTCCTCGAGGAGCAAGCCGAGGGGCTCGGGATCTCGATCTTCGACGAGTTCGCGGCGCTCGCCTTTGCGGCCGGTGCGCCCCTGGATCTGGGGAGCAAGTGCACGGTGTTCATCGAGACCGAGCTGCGGCGCGCGGCGAGCGAGGGCGCGCGGCTCGAGGACATCTGCGCCGGGCTCGCGTACGCCGTGGCGCGCAACTACCTCGAGAAGGTGGTCGCGGGCCGCGAGATCGGCGCGAGCGTGGCGTTCCAGGGCGGCACGGCGTCCAACGCGGCGGTCGTCGCGGCTTTCGGAGAGCTGCTCGGCGCGCCTGTCGCCATCCACCCGCACAACCGCGTATCGGGAGCGATCGGCGCGGCGCTGATCGCCAAGCGGGAGCGGGCGCGGACCGGCTACGCCTCGCGGTTCGCGGGGCTCGACGCGTGCGCTGCTATCGCGCCGCGCGTCTTCGAGTGCAAGGGCTGCGAGAACCGCTGCCAGGTCACGCGCTTCGAGGTGCGCGGTGCGAAGGTCCACTTCGGCGACATTTGCGAGCGCTACGCCGGCAAGGACGCAGTTCACGACGTCGCCGCGCGCCCGTTCCCGGAGCTGTTCACGGTGCGCGAGCGCCTGTTCGAGAGGGCGGTCGAGGGCGCCGTCGAGTGGGGGCTCGCGGCGCGGGGGGAGATCGGCCTGCCGCGCGCCTCGGTGCAGCTCGAGCTCGCCCCCCTGTTCGCCGCCTGGCTCGCGGAGCTCGGGTTCGCCCCTATCCTGTCGGGCGCGACGACGCGCGACACGATCGACATCGGCGGCCGGGGCCTCCCGGGGGAGATCTGCCTGCCCATCAAGATCGCCGCCGGGCACGCGCGCGCCCTCGTCGACGGGGATCCGCGGCGCAAGGTGTTCGCGCCGTCGGTCATCGAGATGCCGTGCGCGGAGGACGACGTGGCGGGCTGCACCTGCTTCCTCACGCAGGAGTGGCCGTTCCTCGCGCGGGCGCGCTCCCTGGGGAGGGTGGCGACCCCGCAGTTCGGGCTCGCCGGCGTGGGCGACTACCACGAGGCGTGCCGCGCCGTGTCCGAGGCGCTCGGGATCCCGCTGCACGCCGTGGCGCGGGCGCTCCGTCGCGCCCTCCGCGTCCAGCGTGAGTTCGTCGAGCGGCGGCGGCAGGCGGGCGGAGAGGCGCTCGCTGCGGGGTTCGACCGCGCGGTCGTGGTCATCGGGCGCCCGTACAACCTGCACGACGGGTTCTGCAATCTGAACCTCGCGCGCCACCTGGAGCGGGTCGGTCTGCCGGCGATCCCGGTCGACATGCTGCCGCTCGAGCCGGACTCGCAGGCGGTGTCCGAGGAGGCCGTCCCGTGGCGCTACGGCCGCCAGGCGCTCGCGGCGACCGCGCACATCTCACGCGATCCGCGTCTCTTCCCGATCGTCGTCTCGAGCTACGGGTGCGGCGTCGACGGGTTCGTGCTGAAGCACCTCGAGGAGTCGCTCGGCGGCCGCCCGCACCTCAACCTCGAGTTCGACGAGCACCGCGGCGAGGCCGGCCTCATCACGCGGCTCGAGGCGTTCGCCGACGAGATCGAGGAGCACGTCCGCCGCACGGATTTCGGACGCGCGCGCGGGCACTCGATCGCGCCGCCGGCCCGCGGGAGGCCCCGCACGCGCAGGTACTTCATCCCGTGCATCGAGGAGTACTCGCACGTCTACGCCGGGATCCTCCGGGCGGCCGGGAACGAGGCGGTGATAGCGGAGCCGCCCACGCCGAAGACGATCTCGGCCGGCGAGGCGCGCTGCTCCGGGCGCGAGTGCCACCCGTTCGCCGTGGTCACCGGGCAGCTCGTCGAGCTCATCGAATCCGGAGCCGCGAGGGAGGGCGACGCTTTCCTGATGCCGTCGTCGATCTCGCCGTGCCTCATCCAGCAGTACGGCGACGGGCTGCGCATCGCCCAGGCGCGCCTGGGCGCGACCGTGCCGGAGATCGTCGACGTGCCGTCGTCGCGTCTCGGGCAGTACGTCGGGTTCGACGGTGTGCTCCGGTTCTACGAGGGGCTCGTCGCCATCGACTTTCTTTTGCCGCTCGCCCGCCGGGTCGGGCCGTACGCGGATGATCACGAAGCGCCGCGCTGCCGCCTCGCCGAGGCCGGCCGCGAGATCGAGGAGGCGCTCGCGAACCTGCGCCCGATCAAGCCGATCGTCGAAGCGGCCGCGGAGGATCTCTGGTCCATGGCGACCAACGGCGTGCCGGGGGATCTCCCGGTCGTCGGCGTGACGGGCGATCTGTACACGCGGTTCGTCGACGCGGGCAACGCGGGGCTGTTCGACAGGCTGGAGCAGCTCGGGCTCGAGGTGTGGCCGAGCCCGTTCTACGCCGCGTGCTCGCAGATGTCGGACACGCACGACAGGCGGCGCGATCTCGTCCGCTGGAAGATGCGCGACGCGGCCCGCAGGACCCTCGCCATCGGGCTGACCGAGGCGCTCTACCGCGCCATCGCCCGCACCCTGCCGCCTGCGGCCATGTCGCTCGTGACGGAACCCGATCCGGAGGAGCTCCTGGCGCTCGCCCGGCCGTACGTCGGCCCGGCGTCGAGCTGGTTCCACGTGCTCGCGGTCGGCAAGATCGCGGACTTCCTCGCCCGCGGCGCGGACGGGGCGATCAGCGCGGCCGGCATCAACTGCATGATCGGCACCGCGATCGCCGGCACGATGCCCGCGATCCGCAAGGCGTTCGACGGCGCGCCCGTCGCGGCGCTGACGTGCGGCGGCGGCGAGGGCCCCGCCCAGCGGATCAAGCTCGAGACGTTCGCGCAGCAGGTCGCGGCGCGAGCCGCTAGAACCCGGTCGGCTCGTCGATGAAGATCGCGGGGATGCCGAAGCGCGCCGAGACCTCGTCGCCGAGCGCGCGCACGCCGACCGTCTCCGAGAGGTAGTGGCCGAGCAGGATGACGTTGACGCCCCCTTCGCGGGCCGCGTGGAAGATCTCGTGCGACGCCTCGCCCGTGACGAAGCAGTCGAACCCGGCCTCGGCTGCCTCGGTGAACGCGCTCCCGCCGCCGCCGGACACGATGGCGATCGTCCGGTTCGAGGCCGGACCGAACGGGAGGATCTTCGGCTCGCCGCCGACGATCGCCGTGAAACGGTTCGCGATATCGATCGTCCAGAGCGGCGCCGCGAGCGAGCCGGCGAACCCAATCTTCTCGCCGTGGTAGTCCCCGAACGGGCGGATCTCGGCGAGACCTATCGCCTTGGCGAGGAGCGCGTTGTTCCCGATCTCCGGGTGCATGTCGAGCGGCAGGTGGGCGGCGTAGAGGTTCAGGTCGCGCTCGAGCAGGAACTTGAGGTGCCGGTGGTTGCGGTGCGTCACGTACTGGATGCCGCCCCAGATGAGCCCGTGGTGCACGAGCAGCATGTCGCACCCCTCGCCCGCGGCGCGACCGTACGTCACCATCGCCGCGTCGGTCGCCACGCCGATCTTGCGCACCTCGGCCCGGCCCGCGACCTGGAGCCCGTTGGACGACTTGTCCTTGACCCGTCGGACGTCCAGCCGCTCGTCCAGGAAGCGCACGATCTCGTCGCGGTTCGCCATGGGGACCTCCTTCGTGCCGAATTATCCATGCAATTCGGAAAAGGCTGTTAGCAAATTGCATGGTTGCGGCGCTCCGGCCCGCCCCCTGTGAAAGATCATGTTTCCCGGCCTCGACCGGCCGTAAAATGCCTCCTCTCGAAGCAGCACGAACCCGGGCGCTTTGGTCGCCTGCACATCAGCGAGGAGGAACCCATGTCGAGGAAGGAAGTTTTCATCTGTTCGGCGGCCCGCACGGCGGTGGGGAGCTTCAACGGCAGCCTGGCGGGCGTCCCGGCGGTCAAGCTCGGCGCGATAGCGATCGCCGAGGCGATGAAGCGCGCGAACATCAAGCCGGACGCGGTCGGCGAGGTGTACATGGGCTGCGTGCTCTCCGGCGCGCTCGGTCAGGCCCCGGCCCGGCAGGCGTGGCTCGGCGCGGAGGGCGCGATCGGCACCCCGTGCACGACGATCAGCAAGGTGTGCGGCTCCGGCCTCCAGGCGACGATCATGGCGATCCGCGCGCTCGCGCTCGGCGAGATCGACGTCGCGATCGGCGGCGGCATGGAGAACATGACCCTCACCGCCTACGCGCTGCCCCAGGCGCGCAGCGGCTACCGCATGAACACACCGAAGAACGGCCTCGTGGACATGATGGTCGTCGACGGCTTGTGGGACGTCTACAACGACATCCACATGGGCATGTGCTGCGACCTGACGGCCAAGGAGGAGGGGGTCACGCGCGAGCAGCAGGACGACTACGCGGTGCAGTCGTATACGCGCGCGCAGAGAGCGACCAAGGAGGGGCTCAATAAGAGCGAGATCGCGCCCGTGATCATCCCGCAGAAGAAGGGCGATCCGATTACATTTATCGAGGACGAGGGGCCAAAGGTGTTCAACGAGGCGAAGATGCGCGCGCTCAAGCCGGCGTTCAACAAGGACGGCGGCTCGGTGACCGCGGGCAACGCGTCATCCATCAACGACAGCGGTGCCGCGATCCTGATGGCGACTGAAGAGGGCGTGAAGAAGCACGGCCTGAAACCGATGGCGCGGATCGTCTCCTGGGGCTTCGGCGCGGTCGAGCCGCGCAGGTTCCCGGTGGCGCCGGTGATCGCGATCCGCAACGCTCTCAAGAACGCGAGCCTCGAGGCGAAGGACATCAGCTTTTGGGAGATCAACGAGGCGTTCGCGGCCGTAACCCTGCTCGCCATGCGCGAGTACAAGCTCCCCATCGAGATCGTCAACCCGCTGGGCGGCGCGATCTCCATCGGCCACCCGATCGGCGCGTCCGGGGCGCGCATCCTGACGACGCTGCTCAACGTGCTCGAGAAGAACAAGGGCAAGTACGGGCTCGCAACCCTGTGCATCGGCGGCGGCGAGGGCAACGCCCTCATCGTGGAGCGCGTCTAGGCGCGCAGGAGGGACGTCATGGAGTTCAAGAAAGTCGGAGTGCTCGGGACCGGTCAGATGGGCGCCGGGATCTGCCAGGTGGCGGCCGCGGCCGGGTGCCACGTCTACATGGCCGATCTCAACTTGCAGATCTGCGAGAAGGCGAAGGCCGACATCGGCAAGCGGCTCGGCAAGGCGGTCGAGAAGGGGAAGATGGAGAAGGCCGAGATGGACAAGATCCTCGGCAACCTCCACCCGGTGGCGAGCGTCGCGGAGTTCAAGGACGCGGACATCGCGATCGAGGCGGCGACCGAGAACATCGATCTCAAGATCAAGCTGTTCAAAGGGCTCGACGAGGCGTGCGGGCCCGAGGCGATCCTGGCGAGCAACACGTCGTCCATCTCCATCACGCTCATGGCCGCGGCGACGAAGCGGCCCGAGAAGGTCGTGGGGATGCACTTCATGAACCCGGTGCCGGTCATGAAGCTCGTGGAGATGATCCGCGGCCTGCAGACCGACGAGAAGGTCTTCGAGGCCGTGAAGAAGCTTGCCGAGAGCTGGGGCAAGACCACGACCGTGGCGCGCGACTTTCCGGGGTTCATCGTGAACCGCCTGCTCATCCCGTACCTGAACGAGGCGTGCTTCGCGCACACCGAGGGCGTGGGCTCGATCGCGGACGTCGATGAGTCGATCAAGCTCGGCCTGAACAACCCGATGGGCCCGTTCGCGCTCGCCGACCTGATCGGCCTCGACACGGTGCTCGCCATCGCGCGCGTGCTCCACGACGGCCTCGGCGATCCGAAGTACCGCCCGTCGCCGCTGCTCGTGAAGTACGTCGAGGCCGGCTGGCTCGGCCGCAAGACCGGCCGCGGGTTCTACACGTACTGATCCGTCCTCGCCCGAGAGCCACCCATGCGCTAGAATGAGGCCGGAGGCGAGGTGAAGCCCATGTCTACTGGAACAGCGAGAACGCTAGAAGTCGGCCTCAGCGCCGACCTGATCATCGCCGCGATCAAGCGGATGAAGCGGCGGGAGCGGGAGGAGTTCATCGAAGACCTCCTCGCGTCGACGAGCCCAGAATACCTCGACAGCATCCGCGAGGCGCGTGACGACAAGCGCGCCAGCCGCACGAAAAGCCTCGCCGAGGTCTTCGGCGAATGAGCCGCTTCCGAGTCGTCATCACGCGCCGCGCGGAACGCGACGTCGCTGCGTTGGATCCCGTTGCTCGTGGCAGGATCCGGAAGGCACTTCTTGATCTTCAAGAAGATCCGACTCGGCGTTCGAAGAAGCTCACCAACTCCGATCTCGGGCAGTTTCGGTTGAGAGTCGGCGACTGGCGGATCGTGTTCGACCTGGAAGGGAAGGACGTCGTGATTCTGCGCATCGGTCATCGGCGCGAGATCTACCGCGGCCGGTGAGGTGTCAACTCGGCCGCAAGATCGGCCGCGGGTTCTACACCTACTGAGCTCTTTTCCGCCTGAAGATCCTATGCGCCAGCAACGCGAGGGCGAACCAAGCGAACGGGGCGGCGACCGACATCGTCCCCTTGACGGCGAGGATGACGAGCACCGCCGTGTTCGCCGCGACGAAGAAGATGGGCGGGAGCGGGTAGAGCGGGACGCGGAACGGGCGCGCGAGCTCGGGTGAGCGCCTCCGCAGGAGGATCACCGCGAGCACCATCAGGATCCCCGAGAGCAGCATCGCGCCCACCGTGTAGTCGAGGAGCGTCTTCGCCTCGCCGACCGCGACGAGCGCGAGCGTCCAACCGGTCTGGATCCAGAGCGCCGCCGAGGGCGTGCCGGTGCGCCGGTTCGACTTCGCCGCGAACCTCGGGAAGTCGCCCCGCGCGGCCATCGCCTGCGCGATCCGCGAGCCCGAGAGCATCGTGCCGTTCAAGGTGCCGAGCACGGCGACGGCGATGAGCAGAGCCATGGCGAACGAGCCGCGCTCGCCCAGCACGCGCTGCGCAGCCGCGGTGCCGGCCTCTCCCACCTCGGCGAGCCCGCCGAGGCCGAGGACGCGGAGGAACACCGCGTCGAGCAGGAGGTAGAGGAGGAGCACCGCGAGTGTGCCGCCCACGAGCGCCCGCGGGAGCGTGCGGGCCGGCCGTTCGACCTCGGCGCCGACGTAGAGCGCGCCGTACCAGCCGGAGAACGCGAAGTAGACCGGCAGAAAAGCGGCCGCGAGCGCGAACGCGGCGGGATTCGAAGGCGCGGCGGTCGCGGCGGCCGGTGGCGGGGCCGGGAGCGCGCCGAAGAGCACGAGCGCACCCCCCGCGGCGAGCACCGCGATGGGCAGCGAGACGACCGCGATCTGGAGGCGGCCCGACACGCGGAGCCCGAGCTGGTTGCAGCACGCGAGCACGCCTATCAGCGCCGCGGCCCAGATCACGTTTGCGGGGACGGTGTGGCCGCCGATGTCGAAGGAGATGTCGTACACCGGGCCGAGGAGCACGGGGAGCTGGTAGGTGGCGAGCGCGACGGAGATCGTCGCGAGCGAGCCCGGGAACACCGCCGTGATCTCGAGCCACCCGGCCGCGAAGCCGACGCCGGCGGGGTAGAGCTGAGCGAGGTACGGGTAGTCGCCGCCCGAGCGGGGCAGGGCCGCCCCGAGCTCGGCGAGCGAGAGCGCACCGCAGAGCGCGATTGCGCCGCCGAGCACCCAGAGCGCGACGAAGGCGATCTCCGAGTCCAACACCGTCGCCATCTGCGGCGGGCCGATGAAGATCCCGACGCCGAGGATCGACCCGGCGACGACGGCCGCCGCGGCCCACGGCCCGAGGAGCTGCGGCGTGCGCGGTATCGCACTCATGAAGGAATCCTAGGTGCAGTCGTCCATTCCGTCCATTCCGTTCATTTCGTCCATTCCGTCCATTGAGTCCGTTCTCGGCTCCAAGGTACACTGGCCGGATGCTTGGGAACGGGCAGGCCGAAGGAGCTGTGCGGCACATCTCCACCGAGGTGATCGTCGAGACCCCGGAGCAGATCGGGTTCACCTTCGAGGTGGCGGGCCCGGCGCCGCGCATGCTCGCCTACCTCATCGATCTCGCGATCCGCCTCGGCATCGTGAGCATCGTCAGCGTGATCGTCATGATCGCGACGGGGTGGGCGTCCGAGGGGCTCGCGACAGGTCTCGTGCTCGTCCTCCTGTTCGCCGTGGAGTGGCTGTACAACACGCTCCTCGAGTGGATGTTCAACGGCGTGACGCCGGGGAAGAAGGCGCTCCGGCTCCGCGTCGTGCGCACGGACGGCGTGGCGATCGACTTCGTGCGCGCGGCGATGCGAAACCTCCTGCGGGCGGCGGACATCTTCCCGTTCTTCTACGCGACCGGGCTGCTCACGATGTTCTTCACCGGCACGCAGCGACGGCTCGGCGATCTCGCCGCGGACACGATGGTCGTCCGCGAGGAGCGGCCGCGGCTGCGCGATCTGCCGCCCCTCCCGGAGGGACCGGTCGAGCTGCCGGCGGGCGCGCTCGCCGGGCTCGGGCTGCGCGATCGCGATCTCGCGCTCGTCGACGAGTTCTTCAGGCGGCGGCACCTGTTCTCGGCCGAGCGGGCCGAGGAGCTCGCGGCGGTGCTCGCGGAGCCCGTTGCCGCCCGGCTCGGGGTCGAGTGCGAGTCCCCGGAGCGGCTGCTCGCGGGCGTCCTGCTCGCGGGCTACGAGGCGCGATCCTCCTGGTACGGGCGCGACACCGCGGCGTCGATAGG
Source organism: Pseudomonadota bacterium (assembly GCA_023229365.1). Classification (NCBI taxonomy): domain Bacteria; kingdom Pseudomonadati; phylum Pseudomonadota; species Pseudomonadota bacterium. Next base: position 29,149 of record JALNZK010000059.1, read on the forward strand.
CGGCCCTCCCGGCTCCGGAGGCGCGGCATGACGAAGCGCGACTTCCTCGAGGAGCGGATCAATCGCTGGCGCAGGCTGGAGGCCACGCTCAACCGCCTCGAGTCGTCCGGGGCCAAGAAGCTCGAGCAGCACGAGCTCGAGGAGTTCGTGCACCTCTACCGGATGACCTGCTCGGACCTGGCGCGGGCGCGCTCCGAAGAGCTCGGCGACGACGTCGAGGGGTACCTGAACGCGATCGTGGCCCGCGGGCACAAGCAGTTCCGGCCGCGGACCGCGCCCGATCCGCGACGCTTCGCGGCGTTCTTCGCGAGCGGCTTCCCGCGCGCCGTGCGGGCGCAGAAGTGGTACGTGCTCGCGGCCGCGCTCCTTTTCGCGGTGCCCACCGCGCTCTCGGCGGCGGCCGTGGTCCGTGATCCGGATGTCGCGTACAGCCTCTCGAACCCCGCGGAGCTCGAGCTGCTCACCGAGGCGTACGCCGAGGGGCACCAGGGCGGCCGCTCCGAGGGCGAGGACTCGATGATGGTGGGGTTCTACGTCAACAACAACGTCGGGATCGCGTTCCGCTGCTTCGCGACCGGCGCCTTCTTCGCGCTGGGGTCGATCTTCTTCCTCGTCCTCAACGGCGTCATGGGCGGCGCGGTCGGCGCGTACATCTGCGCGGCGGGGTACTCGGAGAGCTTCCTGTCGTTCGTGGTCGGCCACGGCGCGTTCGAGCTGACCGCGATCGTCCTCGCGGGCGCGACGGGCCTTCGTCTCGGCGCCCTCCTCGTCAACCCCGGGCCCTGGACGCGCCTCGACGCCCTCAAGGTGCACGGCCCCGAAATGGTGACCGTGATCATCGGCGTGGCCGCCATGCTGCTCGTCGCGGCGTTCCTCGAGGGCTTCTGGTCTCCGTCGGGCGCGCCCCCGAACGTGAAGTTCGCGGTGGGCGGTTTCCTCTGGCTGCTCGTGTTCGCATACCTCTCCCTGGCGGGCCGGGGCGTGCGCGGGAAGGACGCGTGACGGGTTGCTCGTCGACGACGCCACCTTCGAGATCCGCACGCGCCGCACGACGGAGACTATCGATCTCGCGTTCGTGTTCTACCGCACGCACCTGCGGGTCATCGGCGGGGTCACGCTCGCCCTCGGCGTGCCGCTGATCGCCGCGGGGGCTGCGCTGCATTGGGCGACCGGGTGGTGGTGGACCGCGGCGCTGTTTTTCTGGCTGACGCTGCCTCTGCCGAGCGGTGCGGTGACGCTCGCGGCGAGCCGGATCGTCTTCGGAACGCGCCTGACCGTCTTCCGGGCGCTCGCGCTGTACGGCCCGCTCTGGGCGGGGCTCTTCTTCCGGCGGCTCGGCCAGCAGATCCTGACGTTGCTCCTCTTGCCGATCGTGGTCGGCTACACGCTCCGCCTGCGATGGGGATTCACCCCGATGATCGTGCTGCTCGAGCGGCTCTACGGAGGGGCGCTCTCGACGCGGCGCGCGGGCCTTAGGCGGCGCGGCGGGACCTCCGGCTTCGGCATGGAGATCGTCCTCGCGATCTTCATGGTCGCGGCGCTGCTCGGCGTGGCGATCACGTTCGAGCTCGTCGTCGTCGACTTCTTCGCCATCCTGCCGGACGGCGCGCTGTTCACGCCGCAGGTCTTCGACGAGCCGCTGCGGCTCGCCCTGTGGTTCCTCGCGGCGCTCGTCGTCTCGCCGCTCGCGACCTTGAGCTGGTTCTTCCTCTACCTCAACGCGCGGATCCGCGGCGAGGGGTGGGACATCGAGCTCGGCCTCAAGGGGATCGCGACGCGGCTCTCTGCGGGCGACAAGGAGGCGGGCGCGTGACCGGCAAGCCCCTGCGCGCCTTCGCGGCGCTCGTCTGTCTCGCCCTCCTCGCGCCGACGCTCTCGGCCGAGGATCGGCCGGACAACGACCAGGTCGGCCGGCAGGTCGACGAGATCACGCGGCCGCCGGACTACGACTGGCTGCGCGGGACCAAGCACGAGGCGCAGCAGGGCGAGCCTTTGGCGCACGAGCGGGGCAAGGCGCGGGCCAAGACGAAGCGGGCGGAGCCGCGCGAGCGGGACGAGGGGTGCGACTACCAGCCCGAGCCCCAGGGCGGGCCGGATCGCGCGCCGGCCAACAAGCCCGAGGGGAGCGGCGGGTGCGGCAGCGGTCCGGCGCCCGGTTCGCAGGGTGGCGGCTCCGCGAGCGCGCCGCCGAGCGGCCCCGACTGCGGTTGCGACGTGCCGGCCCCGAACTGCGGCTGCGATCGGGCGATCGGAAACTGCGGCGGCTGTCCGGGGATAGGCGCCGCCATCGCGCCGCTCGGGTACCTCGTCGGCGCAGCGGTGCTCGCGCTGATCATCTTCTTCGTCGTCCGCGCGATCGTGCGGCGTGATAGGAGCCCCGACAAGCCCATCGCCGGAACCGACGACGTCGCGGGGCCGGAGGAGATCCGCTTCTCGCAGCTTCCCGCGGTGCCGGTGGCGACGATGATGGAGCGCGCCGTCGCGGCGGCGGCTGCAGGCGACTACAAGATCGCGGTCGGGTGGGCGTACCTCGCCGGGATATCGAACGTACACGAGGCGGGGTTCACGCCGCT
>JALNZK010000060.1 GCA_023229365.1 Pseudomonadota bacterium
GTGTTGAACGAGAACGCCGCGGGCTCGAGCTTCGGCAGGGTGAGCCCGCACGCGGCGCACGAGTGGCGGTCCGTGAAGGTCAGGTCCTCGCCCTCGACGGGGGAGATCACGACGAGGCCGCGGCTCTCCCGGAGGGCGAGCTCGATGCTGTCCGCGAGGCGGTTCCTCACCGCCGGGTCGACCACGAGCCTGTCGATGTAGATGTCCACGTCGTGCGGCCGGCCGGGATCGATCCTAGTCTCGTCCGCGAGATCGTGGAGCTCGTCGTCGATCTTGACCCGCACGAAGCCGTCCCGCTTGAACCTCTTGAGCGCCGCGCGCAAATCGCCGCGCTCCCCGCGGATCGCCGGGGCGAGCACGCTGCAGCGCGTCCCCGGCGGCAGGGCGAGGACGGCGTCGACCATCTGATCGACGGTCATCGGCCGGATCGGCAGGCCGCAGCCGGGGCAGTGCGGGCTCCCGGCGCGCGAGAAGAGGAGGCGCAGGAAGTCGTGGATCTCGGTCGCGGTGCCGACCGTGGAGCGCGGGTTCGCGCCGGCCGCGTGCTGGTTGATGGCGATCGTCGGCGACAGCCCCTCGATCGACTCGACGCCCGGCTTGGCCATCTGGCGCAGGAACTGCCGCGCGTGGGGCGAGAGCGACTCGACGTAGCGCCTCTGCCCCTCGGCGAACACGGTGTCGAAGGCGAGCGACGACTTGCCGGAGCCGGACGGCCCGGTGATGACGACGAGCGCGTGGCGCGGCAGATCGACATCGATATCCTTCAGGTTGTGCGTGCGCGCGCCGCGGATCCGGATCGCCCCGGCCCCTTTCGCCTCGGCCGGCGAAGGGCGATCGCCGTTCACCGCCGCTCCACGGCGACGCCGAGCGCCGCGAGCTCCGAGGTGAGCGCGGCGAGCGCGGCGTCCGAGCCGTCGTGCGGCTCGAAGCCCTCGAGGGCGAGCACGACCCGCGCGGGCTTCCCGGCGGCGGCCGCCGCGAGCACCCGATCGCAGAACCGCAGGAGCCCGTCGCGCTCCATCGCGCCGACGGGGGCCGCGATCAGGGTCCGCGCGTCGAGCCGGAGCACCGGGGATCGCTCGGCGAGGAAACACCTCTGCGCCTCGGCGAGCCGCGTCGTCGCCGCGTGGTAGTGCCTTTCGGCCGCGAGCGCCGCGAGATCGGGCGCGCCCTCGGCGAGGAGCGCCTCGACGAGCGCGGAGGGGCCGGCGCCCCTGTCGACGAGCCGCTCCGCCTCGACGGAGATGCCCGCGATCCGCTCCTTGCGCTGTGCGTCGTGCGCCATGCCGCCCGTTTTCCTCCGCCGCGGGCCGGCTTGTCAACCGGCCCGGGTCGCCGTTTTTAGTGGTCTTCTTTGTTTCGTCGAGTCACAAAACGGGTATGAAGATCAAAATCGTCATCATCATCGTGCTCGTGTTCGCGATCGCGGCCGCGTGCAGCGACGGCTCGCCGGGCTTCGTCGCGGGAGACGGCGGGACCGACGCCGACTCGGACGGGGACACGGACGTCGACACGGACGGGGACTCCGACTCCGACTCCGACTCCGACTCCGATCTCCCGGACGTCGAGGCGCGCGGCGACACGCTCCCGGCGGCGGATCCGAAGCTCGTCGGGTTCGAGAGCTGGCCGATCGCCTTCACGGTGGACCCCAAGGGGCACACGGGGCTCGCCTGTCGCGTGGAGATCGCGCGGGGCGACGCGGAGCTCGCCTCGATCGACGGCGCGCTCGCGGACGGCGCGTGCACGGCGGCGTGGGACGGCCTGGACGCGGACGGCGGCTGGATCGATCCGGGGCAGGTGACCGCGACCGCGATCGTCTTCGAGGACGGCGGCGATCCGCTCGCCGAGGGCGAGGCGGTGCTCGAGGTCGTGCGGCTCGGCATCGGCGGGATCCAGATGGGCGGGGCCGCCGCGCGCGTCGCGCTCCTCTGGGCGGAGACCGACGGCGAGGCGGAGGGGTACTTCGAGGCGCCGGTCGCCTCGGCGCCGTGGCGGATCGGCCCGGACGCGAACGAGGACGCCACCGCCGTGGATCTCGATCTCGCAGACGGCTCGCCCCGCCCGTTGCCGCTCCCGTGGACCGACCTGAAGAGCCCGCCGCTGGACGCCGCCTCGTCGGACGGCGTGGAGCAGGACACGTTCAACCTGCCGACCGCGTGGATCGCGGGGAGCAATGTGCAGCTCTCGGCGACGCTCTCCGCGAGCGCGGCCGGGATGGAGGGCGGCGGCGGGCCCGCGGACGTCGAGATCCGAGTCGTCCCGCCGGCCGGGACCGAGATCGTCGGCGCGGCCGCCTTCTCGCACGGCGCGGTCGTCACGGTGCAGACGAGCGCGACGCCCGTGCCCGCGGTGGGGCGCTACGACCTCGAGCTCGCGTGGCGCTTCGAGGCGCGCCGGCCCGATGGAGACTGGGCGCCGATCCCGGGCGCCGTGACGACGACCCATGATCTGTACGGCGTCGTGGGCCAGCCCACGCTCGGATCCGCGGCGATGCCGTACCGCGCGTGGGTCGAGGTCGTGGACGCGGTCGCGGGCTGGGTCGACGGCGCGAGCGCCGATCCTGTGGAGGTCGGCTCACGGATCACCGAGGGGATCTTCGACACCGCGGGGCTCTCCTACGACGTCGAGAACGGCGCGTGCACGTACACCGACTACACGTGGGGCAACTGGAGCAACGGCGTGTTCGACATCGTCGGCTACCAGCGGCGCGACAAGGGCGACGTCGTCAACTGCTCGGACTGCGCCGGAATCCTGTCGACGTACGCGAACATGGTCGGCGTCGACTTCACCTACCACATCCTCTCCCCGGGGTACGGCGGGTTCGACCTCAACTACATCATGGCGATCGGCTATACGACGTTCGACGAGACGCCGTTCGCCGACGGCGGCGGCGGCTTCAACTACCACGCGGTCACCGGCCCGAGCGACGGCACGATCTACGACGCGACGCTGAAGCTCGACGGCGACGGCACGCCCACGGCGCCGCCGCACACGGCGATCTACGCGGTGGACATGGCCGAGGACGACTACCTGATCGCGCTCTCGTCGGACGGGACCGGGGTCGACGTGCAGTACAGCGAGAAGGTCGAGTTCCAGACGATTAGCTGGAAGTCTTCCGGCGGGTGGGCGGCGGAGGCCGCGGGCGCCGCCGCGGAGGCGCGCGCAGGGGTTCCGGTCCTGTCGCTCGCGCCCGACGGCATGGCGCTGCTCGACGCCGACGTGCCTTCGGCGCAGGATCACCCGGTCGCCCTGGCGTTCGGCGATCCGAGAACGAACGAGCCCGCGGTGCTCGTCGACGTCCTGGTCGCGCCGAGCGCGGCCGCGGCCCGGGCGGCGCTCGCGGCGTTCGTGAGGAGCGCGTCCCTCCCGCTCCCTGCGCGCGAGGGAATCGGAGACGTCGCGTACGGCGGCGCCGCACTGCTCGCGTTCGCGCGGGACAACGTCATGGTCGCGTACCGCCGCCTCGACGCGGAGATCGACGCCGTCGCGCTCGCGGGGATCGCGGACGCGGCGATCCTCGACGCCCCGTTCGGGCGGCCCACGGCCGTGGCTCGGCCGGGTCTCGAGCTCGTCTCCGGGCGCGCCGGCGATCCCCCGGTGCGGATCCCGGCAGGCGAAGGCCCGATCGCGTCCCGCGTCGTCGTCGACGGTCCCGCCTACGCCCGCCGCACGAGCGCCGGATGGCTGATCGTGCGCACCGGCGAGGGCACGGTCCGCGCCGACGTCGTCGCCGTGGACGATCTCCTGCGCGTCACGCCCTGGGCCGGGATCTAGGAAGGATCGCAGGCGCCGAACGCGCTCGCGAGGCCGGGGTAGTCGAACGGCGCGCAGGCCCCGCCGTCCGCGCAGTCCTCCTCGCCGCAGCAGAACGGCACGCACACCCCGGGGCCGCCGCCCGGCGCGCAGGCGAGGGCCGGGCCGCACCACGGGCCGTCCTCGTCGTCGCACGCGGCGCCCGCGGGCTCGGTCGAGTCCGAGAGGCACGCGAACGCGCCCTCCGCGGCGGCGTAGTAGGAGCACGCGAAGCCGGCGTCGGCGTCGCACCCGGCGTTCGTCAGCGGATCGCACACGCCCGCGTCGAGGTCCGCGCAGGGGTCCATCGGGATCGTGCCGCCGTCCGCGTCGGTGTCCGCGAGGTTCGCGCCCTGGCCGATGTCCCAATCGACCTTCTCATCGAAACCCCAGTCCGCCTTCACGTCGCCGCACGAGCAGCCGAGCAGCGCGATCGCGCAGGCGAAGCAGAACCGCCGAGACTCCATCCGCCACCTCCGGCCGCACCATAGCAGAAACGAATGACGCCACCAAGGACGGTTCCGGCGCCTTCGCGGGGCCCCGCTCAAGCCGGCGCCGGTCGCGTCTTCCAGCGCTCGTGGAACCACACCCACTGGCTCGGGTGCCTGCGGATCCGCCGCTCCAGGGCGGCGGTGAGCGACGCGGTGCCCTCGGCCGTGTCGACGGGCGGCTCGCACCTGTCGACCTCGACGACGTGCCCGCCGCGCGGCGTGCGCCGGATCGAGCCCACCACGAGCGGCGCGCCGGTCCGCACGGCGAGCGCCGCGGCGCCTGTCGGGGTGAACGCGGGCGCGCCGAAGAACGGGACGAAGGTCCCCGGGACCCGCGTGTCCTGATCGATGAGCAGGCCGATCACGCGACCGGCGCGCAGGGCGCGGAGCGTCGCGGCCGAGGAGCCGGGACGCCCGCGGTGGATCACCTCGACCCCGAGGCGCCGCCGCTCGTCCTCGACGAGGCGCGTGAACCGCGGGTCGTAGCTCTCCTTCGCGATCGCCGTGATCGGGAAGCCGGCGCGGGCCAGCGCGACCGCCATCAGCTCCCAGTTGCCGAGGTGCCCGGTCGCGAACACGACGCCGCGGCCCTCGCGCAGCGCCGCCTCGAGCGCCCGCCGCGACCCTTCCGGGATGGCGACCGAATCGGCGACGGCTGGCCGGTGCCGCAGGCGGCACACCTCGACGGCGCTCAGGCCGAGCTGCGCGAACACCCCCCGGACGAGGAGCCGGACGCGGCGGGAGGTCGGGTCGAGGCCCAGGCCTCGGGAGATCTGGGTCCGGGCGCGCCGCCGCTCCCTTCCGGCGAGCCGATGGCCGAGCGCCCCGAGCGCGAGCCCGACCGGGCGGACGAGCGCCGCAGGCACGAGACCGAGCGCGCCGACGAGCGCCCGGACGACGGCGTAGATGACGGCATTCTTCAGGCGGCGACTCACCGCCGGCGAGCATAGCACGCCGTCCGTCGATTTACGGCAACCTCGAGTCGAAACGGCCGATATCAATGCACGGGCACAGGGCCCGCGATATACTGCACGGGGAGTGTTGCGATGGAGAATCAGGTCTCGTTCGAGGACATCAAGCATCTGTTCAAGGAAACCGATCGCCGATTGGACGAGCGGATCGCCGAGACCGATCGCCGGATGGACGAGCGGATCGCCGAGACCGATCGCCGGATGGATCTGCGCCTGAACGAGCTCGGCAAGCAGATCGGCGGGCTGGGCAACCGGCTCGGCGAGTTCGTCGAGGGCGTGGTGCGACCCGGGCTGGTGCGGCTGTTCCGCGAGCGCGGCGTCGACGTGCGCGAGACGCACCGCGACCTCGAGGCCGAGCGCAACGGCAGGAAGGCGCAGGTCGACCTGCTCGTGGTGAACGATATCGAGGTGGTCGTGGTCGAGGTGAAGTCGAAGCTGTCGCAGCGCGACGTCGAGGAGCACCTCGACCGGCTCGCGCTGTTCAAGAGTTGTTCCCGCGCTACGCCGACGCCCGAGTGCTCGGGGCGATGGCGGCGATGGTCGTGCCCGAGAAGCAGGCGGCCTACGCCGAGAGCGTCGGCCTGTTCGTGATCGGCCAGGCGGGCGACGACGCGGTGCTCCTCAACTCCGCGAGGTTCGAGCCGAGGGCGTGGTAGCGCGACGGCGCGGGCCTCCCGCTATCAACCGTACAATTTTGTTAGAAGAAAAGGGAACGCACGCCGGGTTGGGTCGCATTTCAATGCGGAGAGCAGGACGATCAGACTATTCCACGACGTGTTTGACAACGGGATCGCTCTGGCCGACGATGAGATTCCTTGGAGCACACATCATACAGACGAGGTCGTTTTGCAAGCATTCCGGTCGCGGCGGCGGCGCTCGCCTTCGCCTTCGCCGCGGGCGGGGCGCGGGCGGCGGACGGGGTGTCTGTCTTCGTGGAGCCTTCCGTCGGGTACACCGTGGCCACGCTCAAGGCGCTCGAGATCGAGACCTCGTTCATCCGCCCGAAGCTCGACGACGACGGCGAGCCCATCGACACGGACGATTGGAGCAACGTCGATCCCTCGGAGTTCCAGGCGACGGTCGGCCGCCGCGCCTACTACGAGGGCTCCGGCTTCTCGTGCGGCGCCGCGGCGGGCGTCCGGCTGTTCGCGGTGCAGCTCGGCGTCTCGTACACCTACGACGCGCTCACCCTCGACGGGTTCTCGAAGCGGTACCGCTACCTGCCGGAGAAGAAGCGCGCCGGGGGCCGCAAGTTCATGGACGACGGCCGCGCGGACTTCCAGCGGGTCGAGGCGCTCATGCGGTACATCCTGCCGGTCTGGAAAATTCAGTTCGAATTTCAAACGCGGATCGGCGGGATCTTCATCGACGAGGGGCCGCTCATCGTGGGCCGCGCGATCCGCGAGGGGACCGGCTTCACGGGCGACGTGGGCGTCGGCGTCGGGGTGTCGCCGGTGGAGTTCCTGACCGTGCGCGCCGGGGGCTACTACGGCTTCTTTTCCTTCTCCGGGGACTACGAGGGCGCCTACGGGACCCTCGGAGGCTTCGTTTTCGCAATCGTTCTCTCCATCTGACCGGCGTTGACACTAACCCCGCAAATCTCCTAATCTTCCCCAGTCGATATTCGTTTCGAGGGCGAGCGCTCGCAGACACGCCTTGAAGGAGAACAAGATGTCCGGGAAACACATCCTCGCATTCGAGCCGGATCCGCTGTACGCAAAGATGCTCCAGGACGAGTTCGGAGCGCGCGGCCACACGGTCGAGATCGTGACCGACGGCGCCGCCGGGCTGGAGCGCGCGTCGGCGTCGCCCCCGGACCTGATCTACCTGTGCATCGAGCTGCCCCGGATCAGCGGCTTCTCGGTGTGCAACAAGCTGCGCAAGAACCCGGAGACCGAGACGATCCCGCTCGTCATCACCTCCGCCGAGGCGACCGAGGACGTGTTCGAGAAGCACAAGAAGCTGAAGGCGCGGGCGGACGAGTACCTCCTGAAGCCGTTCGGCGAGGACAGGCTCGTCCCGATCGTCGAGCGCCTGCTCAAGGGCGCGGGCGTCATCGCGGAGGACGACGCCGCGCTGGAGATCGAGACGGACGACTCCCTCGTCATCGAGGGCGACGACGAGGTCGAGGAGGTCGAGGAGATCGAGGAGGTCAGCGGGATGGTCGAGGCGGCGGACGTCGACAAGGAGGTCGAGGCGTTCACCGACGCGGCGTTCGACGCCATCTCCATCGACGAGGAGAAGCCCAAGGCGGCGGCGAAGGCCGAGCCCGCCCCGAAGTCCGCGCCCGGCGCGGATCCGGCCGAGCTCAAGAAGCTCCGCTCCGAGAACGAGACGCTCAAGGACCAGATCGCGCGGCTCGAGAAGCAGGCCAGCGAGGGGGGCAAGGCCTCCAAGGGCGGCGGCGTGTCGAGCCGGGAGTTCCTCGATCTCCGCGAGCTGCTCAACAAGAAGGACCGCGATCTGCTCGATCTCAAGGACTCGGTCAACAGCAAGGAGAAGCAGCTCCTCGAGCACCGTGAGCGGATCACGGAGCTCGAGCGCGCCAAGGCCGATCTCGACGACAAGAACATCACCGCCGAGAAGCAGATCAACGAGCTGCAGAGCAGGGCGGAGGATCTCCAGACCGACAAGGAGATCGCCCACAAGAAGGCCGAGGACCTGCAGAACAGGATCGAGAGCCTCGAGGGCAAGATCCAGGGGCTGGACGGCGAGCTCGAGGCGGAGCGCGCCGCGCGCCGCGCCGACGTCGAGCGGTTAGGCGCCGAGAAGGACGCCGAGGTCAGGCGCACGATAGGCGCCAAGGACGAGGAGAAGAAGGGCGCCCTCGCCGAGCTCCGCGCCGATATGGAGCGCGAGCGGGCCTCGGCGCTCGAGGGGCAGGAGGCGGAGCTCAAGGTCGAGGCCGACAAGCGGCGCGAGATGGAGCTCACCGAGCAGCGGCTGCGCCACGAGGCGGCGGCCGAGGAGCTGCGCGAGGCGCTCGGGGCGGAGAAGGAGGCGGCGCTCGCCGATCTCGAGAAGCGCCACGCTGACGGGATCCAAGCGCTCGAGGAGAAGCACAAGCAAGAGCTCGGAGGGCTCAAGAGCAGGCTCTACGACCTCGAGCAGCAGGTCCAGAAGCTCGAGTCCGAGCTCGAGGAGACCAAGACGAGCCTCTCGGAGTCCCGCGAGGAGCTCACGGCGACCCAGTCGCTCCTCGATCAGCGGACGAACGAGGAGGCGGCGACGAAGGCGAAGCTCTCCGAGACCGAGGAGAAGCTCGAGACGGCGTCGCACGAGCTCAAGCAGACCTCCGAGCGGCTCATGCTGGCCGAGACGAAGGTCGAGGGGCTCACGGCGGATCTCGCGGATCGCGACGGCCGGGTCGCGGCGCTGTCCGGGGAGCTCGACGAGGCGAACGAGACCATCGGCCGCAGCGACGCCATCGTCACGAAGGCGCGCCAGGCCGTGGAGATCGCCTCCAAGCTGCTCGCCGATCTCGCCCCGGAGGAGTAGGGCGCTCGGGCGCCCCTCGCGACCGCCGCATCAACGCTCGTCCTCGGTCAGGCTCGCGCGGATGGCGCGCTCGACCGCGGCGCGGAGCTCCGGATCGGCGAGGCGCTCGACCTCCGCGCCGAGCGCGGGCTCGAGCTCGAACGTCCTCGCGGGTTTCGCGGGCGCATCCGCCGGGGCCGCCGCGGCGTCCTCCGCGGCGAGCTGCGGATCGAGGACGAGCGTGATCTCCGAGACGACGCCCGGGCCGATCTCCTCCGCGATGCGGTCGAGGATCGCCGGCTTGAGGAAGCTCAGCTCCTGCAGCCACGAGGAGCTCGACACGCCGACCAACAGGGTCGTGCCGCGCAGCGCGACCGGGAACGATCGCCTGTACATCTCCGGGCCGACCACGGCGAGCCACCGCGCCCAGATCTCCGCGTGCGCCTTCGGGCGGACGCCCGCGAGATCGCGCAGCACCGAGGTCAACGCCGCGGTGAGCGGGGTCGTGGCGAGCTCGTCGCGGTGCTTCCTCATGGGACCGTCTTAGCGGTCCTCCGCCGCGCTGGCAACAGCCGGGGCGAACGGCTATCCTGGCGGCGCCATGTCCACCTCCGCGAAGAACGCCCCGCTGCTCGTCGTCGCCGGCGAGCGCTCGGGGGATTGGATCGCCGCGCGCGCCCTCTCGGTGCTCCGGGACGGCGGGGAGGTTTCGGCGTTCGGGTTGGGCGGCGACGCGCTCGCGGAGCTCGGCGTGGAGCTCGTCGCGCACGTCCGCGATCTCGCCGCGATCGGGGTCGGCGCGGTGGCCGCGCGCCTCGGGGCCTGGGTGTCGGCGTGGGCCCGCCTCCGGGAGGAGATCGGGCGCCGAAGGCCGCGCGCCGCGCTCCTCGTCGACGCGCCGGACGTGAACCTCCCGCTCGCGCGCATCCTCACGGAGCAGGGCGTCGCCGTCCTGCAGTACGTCGGACCCCAGATCTGGGCGTGGCGCCCCCGGAGGCTCCGCCTGCTCGCGTCGCGCACGCGCCACGTCGCGCTCGTGCTCCCGTTCGAGAAGCCGCTCTACGACGCGGCCGGGGTCCGCGCGTCCTACGTCGGGCACCCGCTCCTCGACGCGCCCGCGCCCGCCGCGCGCGCCGCCACCCGCCTCGGCCTCGGGATAGGGGAGGGCGCGCCGCTCGTCGCGCTGCTCCCGGGCTCGCGGCGCGGGGAGGTCTCGGCGCACGCGGCGCCGATGTCCGAGGCGGCGAGGATCCTCGCGCGGCACGGCGTCCGGACGGCCTTCGTGCCGGCGGCGGAGTCGGCCTCCCCGGCCGAGCTCGAGCTCGCGCGCGGCGCGGGCTGCGTCGTGCCGGGCGGCGCGCCCGACGCGCGGGACGTCCTGGCGGCGTCCGACGCGGCGCTCGTCGCCTCCGGGACCGCCACGCTCGAGGCGGCGCTCCTCGGGGTTCCGCTCGCGGTCGTCTACCGCCTCGGGTTCGCGAGCCGGACGCTGGCGAGAGCGCTCGTCGACGCGCCGTACGTCGGGCTCCCGAACTGGATCGCCGGCTGCCGCGCCGTGCCGGAGCTGCTCGGGGTGGTCGAGGGCGACCGTCTCGCGCGGACCGCGCTCGAGCTCCTCGAGCCCGAGGCCGCGGCCTCGATGCGCCGCGATTTCGACGGGATCCGCGCCGCCCTCGGCCCGCCCGGGGCCGCCCGCCGCGTTGCAAAGCTCTTGCGCGAGCTCTAGGACTTGTCGGTGCAGCCGGATCGCGCGGGGCGCCTCGGGACGGTCTTCGCCGGGCGCTGCTCGCGCTTCCCGATTTCGGCGAGCCGGTCGCGGACGTCCGACTCCCGCCGGACGAGATCCGCGAGCGTCACCTGGCTCAGGATCTCCGTGACCTTCTCCTCGAGCGTCTCCCAGATCGGCCGCAGGCAGCAGCCGTCCTTGTGCGGACAGCGGGCGTCGTCGTGCCGCTCCTCGTTGAAGCAGCCCTCGACGAGCGGCCTCCCGAGCGCGCGCATGACGGCCGAGACCGCGGTCCGCTCGGGCGCCGCCGCGAGCTCGTAGCCGCCGTTCCGCCCCCGCGACGCGTTGACGATCCCGCCGACGCGGAGCTTGCCGAGCACCTTCGCGACGAGCGCCTCGGAGAGCCGCTCCTCCTCCGCGAGCTCCGGCAGGGTCATCTGGCTGCCGCTGCGCGCGAGCGCCAGCGAGAGCCGCAACACCTGTTCCTCGAGCTTCGTGAGCTTCATCTTCTCCTCAGCGCATAGGGTATGTCATACCGCGCCCTTTTCAAGGGTCTTCGGCTTCCCGAGCCTCCTCGAAGATGACCTCCGCGGCCAGCCGGCACCCCTGCGCGAACCTTGATTCTTGGGCGGAGGCCAAGTAAAACCGCCTCTCCCGGTCGGCTCGGGCGGACGCCCGGCACACATCGAGCGAGGCGGAGATGACGCAACAAAACGCGAAAGAGAAGCCGATCGTCCTGGTCGCCCTCGGCGGGCACGCGTTCATGCAGCGCGGCGAGCGGGGCACCGTCGAGGTCCAGGAGCGCAACGCCGCGAAGATCTGCGGCACGCTCCAGATCCTCGTCGAGCGCGGGTACAAGGTGGTCATCACGCACGGGAACGGCCCGCAGGTCGGCGACCTCCTCCTGCTCAACGAGGGCGGCGACAAGGAAACGCCCAAGATGCCGCTCGACGTCCTCGTGGCGCAGACCGAGGGGAGCCTCGGCTACTTCCTGCAGCAGGCGATGCTGAACACGCTGCGCCGCGCCGGGCAGAAAAGGTACGTCGTCACGGTCGTCACGCAGGTGCTCGTCGATCCCGAGGATCCGGCGTTCAAGAACCCGACCAAGCCGATAGGTCCCTTCCTGAGCAAGGAGGAGGCCGAGTCGCGGCGGGACAAGCTCGGCTGGAACATCGTCGACGACGCGGGCCGCGGCTGGCGTCGCGTGGTCCCGTCGCCCAAGCCGCTCAAGGTGGTTCAGCGGCACATGATCCGCGAGTCGGCCGAGGCCGGCCACATCGTGATCGCCGCTGGCGGCGGCGGCATCCCGATCATCAAGAAGCCGGACGGCACCTACGAGGGCAAGGAGGCGGTCATCGACAAGGACCTCACGTCGTCGATCCTCGCCACGCAGGTTGGCGCCGAGATCCTCATCATCCTCACCGAGGTGCCGTACGTGTACACGGGCTGGGGGACGCCGGAGAAGAAGGCGATCGGCGCCATCACGACCGAGGAGCTCGGCGAGCTGTACGTGAAGGGGAACTTCCCTCCGGGCAGCATGGGGCCGAAGGTCGTCGCGGCGCGGGAGTTCCTGGAGCGCGGGGGCAAGCGGGCGATCATCACGGATCCGGAGACGATGCCGGACGCCCTCGGCGGGCGCGGCGGCACCCACATCATCGGCGGGTGCTGAGGCTCACGCGGCGATCTTCGGGTCGCCGACGACCGCCACCAGCGCGTCCACGGCGCCCTCCATCGCCTCCTCCGGATCGTCGCGCCACACGATCGAGAAGATCCGGCGGCCCGGCACGAACAGCTCGAGCCTGGCCTGCATCCGCCCGTCCACGAGGCGGATCGACGCCGCGAGCGGGCAGTCCCACCCGGACGCCTGGACGACGCGCCGGCACGCGATCAGCAGCCGCTCTTCGAGATCCTCGTCGAGACAGAATCCTTCGCAACGCAGCTCGAGTCCCATGTTCGCGCTCCTTGCGTGGCGCCCCGTCGGCGCCGGTCGGAAGGAGGCTCTTGCACGGCGGATGCCAACCGCCGGCGATCCACGGGTCCCGCGCGCAACTCGCCATGAAAGCGTCGGTTTTCGCCGCGGGCGCTCCCGGCGCCGCCGCCCCGGTCGCGCCGCCCGTGAAATAAATCGGCACGGTTGTGACACGGAGATCCGGATCGTGCGAGAATCAATCGGGGCGTCGGGGACGTCCCATCGACGGGCGGAGGCGCCGGGACGCTTCGAATTGACCGCCGCCGGCAAGCTGTTTAGCATCGCTCGAAACCAAGAGGAGCGAACGATCATGAGAATTGCGAAGACCCTCGTTCTGCTGCTCGCCGCCTGGCTCGGCCTCGCGGCGGCGTTCACGGGCTGCACGTGCGTCGTGAACCACTACCACTACGGGACGGCGCGGCCCTCCGCGATGTACGTCGCGGGCGCGCCGCCGGCGGCGAAGGACGAGACGCGGACCGCGTCGCCGTCCGAGGGCTGGGTGTGGATCAAGGGGCACTACGAGTGGAGCGAGTCCGAGGAGGAGTGGATCTGGGTGGGCGGCGTCTGGGTCGAGCCGCCGGACGAGGGCGCCACGTGGGTGGACGCCGAGTACGAGGACAACAACGGCGACTGGATGTACGTCCCGGGCTACTGGGAGTGGAACGATCCGGGCTCCGCCGAGGCGGAAGAGGAGGCGCCGCGGATCCCGCCGGGCGACCTCCACTGGGTCGGCGGCGGCGACATCGAGAAGCCGGGCGAAGGGACCGAGCCCGCCGTCCCGAGGGTGCCGCCGGGGAGCATCAAGATCGGCACTTCGAAGTCGGAGCTGCCGGTCGTGGGGCCCAAGCTCGTCCAGCCGGAAGGGGAGGGCGCGCCGCCCGCGGTCGTCGGGCCGACGCTGCCGCCGAAGGGCGCCGAGCCGCCGCAGGTCGCCGAGCCGCCCGGTGTCGTCACCGACGATCCGTACGACGAGGAGGACGACGACGGTGCGGGCTCGAAGAAGAAGATCAAGAAGCCGGGGCTGAAGGAGGTCAAGCCGAACAAGCCCGAGCTCCCGCCCGAGGAGGAGCACGCGGCGGTCAAGGCGAGCGGCGGGAAGCCGAGCGCCGCCCCGGCAGATCCCTACGGTGAAGAGGAAGAGGCGCAGCCGTCCAAGAAGCACGGCAAGAAGAACAAGGCGAAACCGGAGCCGGAGCCGAAGGACGACGGCAGCGCGAAGAAGGACAAGGCTCCGAAGAAGATCGATGAATCGAAGACGAAGTACGACGAGCCGATAGAGATCAAGAAGCCCAAGACGAAGAAGACCCAACCGTAGCCGGAGAACCCGATCGGATCGCGTGGAAGACGCGGCGGCTCGCCCTCGTCCGGCAGGATGAAGAGATCGTCCTGGGCGCAGGAGATGCGCACGCCGAGGTCGTGGTGCAGGTGCGCCACCTCCTCGGCGACGGACTTGGGGCGGCGACTCGCTCGTTCGCCCGTGGTATAACCGAGGCATGGAAGATATGCGCACCGGCGATTCGAATCGAGCGGAGCTCATACGGGAGGCTGTGGCGGCCATCGTCGAGGCGGTCGCTCCCTACCGCGTCGTCCTGTTCGGATCGCACGTCCGCGGCGAGGCGGGACCGGACAGCGATCTCGATTTTCTCGTTGTCGTGGCGCCCGGCACACACCGCCGCGACGCGGCCAGGGCAATCTACCGGCGGCTCGCAAGCTTCGGGCACGCGGTCGACGTCGTGGTCGTCACGACGGACGACGTGGCGCTCTACGGGAGCTCTCCGGGGCTGATCATCTCCACCGCCCTTGCCGAAGGACGCGAGCTCTATGCCGCGTGACGACATCATGGCCGGAACGGCGGAAGACTGGCTCCGCAGGGCCCGCAGCAACCTCGCGCGCGCTCGACAGGAGAGGCCCGACGAGGTTCTTTGGGAGGATCTCTGCTTCGACGCCCAGCAAGCCGCCGAGAAAGCGATCAAAGCCCTGCTCGTGGCTCGCCGTGTTCCTTTCCGCCTCGTTCACGATATCGGAGAGCTGCTCAGGATGGCCGCCGAGGGCGGGATCGTCGTGACGGATCGGGTTCGCGATGCAGTGGAGCTCACCGAGTATGCGGTGGAGGCGCGGTACCCCGGACCGTTCGAAGCCGTGACCGAGGCGGAGTGGCGGCGAGCCGTCCAACTGGCGGAGGCCGTCGTCGATTGGGTCGTGGCCGGGATCGCCGCGAAGTGACGGAGCGCCAATAGTCGGCGGCGCGAAACCTACTCGCCCTTCTTCATGTAGCCGAGCTGCTCGAGGACGCGCTTCTGCTCCGCGGTGAGCTCCCCCGTTTCGGCGCGCGCCGCGCCCTCGCGCGCCCGGATCGCCATCGCGTCGAGCGCCTCGAGCCCCGTTTCGAGGCCGGGGGAGGGCGCGCCCGCGAGGTTCGCAGTCTCCCCGGGATCGGTCCCGACCTCGTACAGCGCGACCGGTTCGAGGCCGCGGGGGTTCCCGGCGTTCGCGCGGACGATCTTCAGCTCCCGGCCGTCCTCCACCCAGCGGATCGACGTGGCCACGCTCCCCTGGTGATCGGTCTCCGCGAAGATCGGGCGCCGCGCGTCGTTCCCGGGGGAGGGCGCGCCCTGCATCTCGGCGGGGATCTTCAGGCCGGCCGCGTCGACGATCAAGGGCGCGACGTCGAGCAGCCGCATCCAGGCGTCCGAGCGCACGCCGCCCGGGAGGCCGGAGCTCGCCGGGTACTTGGCGACGAAGATCACCTCGAGCTGCTCGTCGTAGAGCGTCGTGCCGTGCCAGAAGCCGCCGTGATCGGCGAACTCCTCGCCGTGATCCGAGACGACGACGACGAGCGTCTCGTCGTAGAGGCCCCGCTTCTTCAGTCCGTCGACGAGGCGGCCGAAGTGCGCGTCCCAGTACCGGACCTCGCCCGCGTAGAGCGCCTTCATCTCCGCGACGAGCGCCGCGTCCTTCGGATCCGGGCTCGGGTTGGCGCGGTGCGAGATCGCGTGGCCGTCGTACGGGTGGCGGAAGTACGGGTCGTGCACGTCCATGTAGCCGACGAACAGGAAGAACGGTCGCGCCTCGTCGCGGGCGTCGAGCCGCGCCAGCGCCTCGTCGGTCACGGCCTCGCCGACGACGTAGTAGTCCTCGGGCCGCTCGGAGCTCCCGGCGAGCTTCGCCTGGATCTTCTTGGCGAGCTCGACGAAGATCAGCTTCGACTGCTCGTCGGTCGCGCCGAGCGGCAGCGCGGGCGTGAGGTAGCTGTAGTCCGTAAAACCCTGATCGAAGTTGAAGAACGGCGTCAGGTTGAAGTTCGTCTGGATCGCCATCGTCTCGTAGCCGCCCGCGGCGAGCACCTCGGCCACGGTCGTCACCTCGTCCGGGAGCACCGAGCCCTTGAGCGTCGCGGTGTGCGACGACGGGTAGCGCCCGGTCAGGATCGTGGCGACCGACGGCCGCGTCCACGGCGCCTGGGCGAACGCGCGATCGAAGACCACCGCCTCCGCGGCGAACGCGTCCAGCCTCGGCGTGAGATCCTTCGGCCCGCCGTACACGCCGGTGTGGTCCGCGCGGTGCGCGTCGCTCAGCACGAGGAGGACGTTCGGCCTTTTCTGCGCGGGCTTCGGCCCAGTTTCGACGCCGGCGCCGGAAGCGCCGCCGAGCGCTCCCCAGAGCGCGACGAGCGCGAGCGTCGCGATCGCGTAGACCGCGAACGGGAGCCACGGCTTGCGGAGGAGCGCCCGCGGGCCCGAGGACAGCCGCCGCAGCGCGATCCACATTCCGACGCCGACGATCCCGACGGCGACGACGAGCCCGGCGAGCGCGAGGAGCATCTCGCGCGACAGCAGGCCGGCCTTCTCCCCGAAGAAGTCGCGCTGGAAGTAGAACGCACCGACGATGATCGTGAACAGGACGAACAGCAGCAGCCCGACGGTCCCACTGAGCGCGGCGGGATCGGCGGCCGGCCGCTTCGAGAGCCTTCCGAGGAAGGCGAGAGCCAGGCCCGACGCGCAGCCGAGCAGCGCGAGGAGCGGCCCGTAGAGGAGCGCGCCGAAGCCGGGCAGGGACCAGTCCGCGTGGCCCGCCACGATCCAGAGGCGGGCGCTGTCCGCGCAGGCGACGCCGAGCCCGGCGACGAGCCCGGCGCCGAGGGATCCGATGGCGACTCGTAAATAGTGGCGATTGCTCATGAAACTCCTGTTGCGGTCGCGGGCGTGACGCCACTACAATGAAGACCTCGACTTTCGAGGTCAAATTTTGGGCCCGCTTCCGAGAGGCCCGCCGGATGGAGGGGATTCACATGCGACGACACGTCATCCTGAACGTCCTGTTCGCGGCCGCCATTTCCACGGCGCTCGCGGCGGGCTGCGACGACTCGGAGGGGGCCGGCAAGACGGCGTTGAGCGCGCTGATCCCGGACCCGGTCGAGCTCACGGTGGGGCTGGTCAACGGCAAGATGACGTTCGACTTCTCCGCGCACCCGCTCGACCTGGAGAAGCAGGAGGATCTCACCTACTTCCTCTACACGGGCGGCATCGGCGTGACGGTCGTCAACGACGAGACGGGCGTCACCCACAACCTGAACGAGGGGACGAACGTCGCGTCGACGCCCGATCAGGTCGGCGAGTTTCTCGTCGCCGCGTCCGAGGACGGCGCGATCGTGACGGTCGAGTTCTACAACTGGTTCCAGGGGACGAGCATCCGCGCGGACGGCGACTACTCGGCGACGGTCGAGGTGCTGGAGAACGAGTTCTTCGTCACCGAGACGTTCGTCCGGCAAGTGACCGTGGTGCCGTAGCGCGAGGCGCGCATGCTGTCATTCTTCATTAGGCGCGACGGCCTCATCGATCCCCCGCCCGTGGGCGAGACGGACGCGCACTGCCACATCCTGCCCGGGCTCGACGACGGCCCCAAGGACGACCGCGGCGCGCTCGCGATGGCGCGGCTCCTCCTCGAGATGGGCGTGCGCAGGGTCGTCGCGACGCCGCACGTGATCTCCGACGTCTACCCGAACTCGACCGCGCGGATCGTGGAGGCGGCGAGGGCGACGCAGGAGCTGTTCAGAGCCTCCGGGCTCGCGCTCGAGGTCGAGGCCGGGGCCGAGTACTACGCGGAGCAGGAGCTGCTCGACAGGATCGACCGCCGGGACCTCCTCGCGTCCTTTGCCGAGCGCTACGTCCTCTTCGAGTCGCCTGTCGAGCGCCGGCCCATGATCCTCGAGGAGATCGCGTTCTCTCTCGCATCAGCGGGCTACACGCCGCTCCTCGCGCACGCCGAGCGGTACGAGTTCCTGCGGGGCGATCCCGACGCCGTCGCGCGGCTGCGCGAGATAGGCGTCCGCTTCCAGGTGAACCACCCGTCGTTCCACCTGCCCAGGACGAGCCGCCGCGGCGAGATGGCGCGCTCGCTCTACGTCAAGGGCTTCGTGGACGTGCTCGGCACGGACCTGCACCGCGCCACGCGGTGGGACAAGCCGTCCCGCCCGGCGGAGTGGCGCGCCAAGGCCAGGCAGCCGATCTAGAGATTCCCCAACCCGCGCAGATCCTGCGCGGGATTCGAGAGGACCCAGGGAGCCATTTCCCCAGCCCGCGCGGATCCCGCGCGGGTCCGGAACGAGACCAGCATCCATTTTTTTTGCCCGTGCAGGATCTGCACGGGCTGGGAGAACACAGAGACCGACGAAACCTTTTTGATACCCGCGCAGGATCTGCGCGGGCTGGAATCAAGAAAACCCCGGCGAATCAGCTCTCCTGCGTGTCCGTGGTCTTCGATCCGTAGTAGGAGCCGCGGTAGTAGTGGTAGTAGCCGCCGCGGCGGGTGAGGACGCCGTTGATCACGACGCCGCGCACGAGATCCATCTTGCGGCAGGTCTGGCTCGCCATCTTGATGGCGGCCCTGCGGCAGAGGCGCGGCCGCACGACGAACAGCACCATGTCCGAGAGCCGCGAGATGACGAGCGAGTCGGCGATGAGCAGGGGCGGCGTGTCGAGCAGGACGTAGTCGTACTCCGTGCGCCACCTCGCGACGAGCGTCGCGAGGCTCTCGGACGCGAGCAGCCGCTGCGACTCGGGCGGCTCGTGGCCGGCCGGCACGACGTGCACGCCCCACTTCTGGACGTCGTGCAGCGGCAGCGCGGTGCGGCCGACGATGTGATCCGTGAGCCCGGGCGTGCGCGGGACGCCCCAGAACCTGTGCTGCACCGGCTTCCTCAAGTCGAGATCCACGACGATGACGCGGTGCCCGGCCTTGGCGAGCGCCACCGCGAGGTTCGCGATCACGGTCGACTTGCCCTCGCCCGGCTCGGACGACGTCACCTGCACGACCTGGAGCCTCTTGTCGCCGACCTGTGCGAACTCGACGTTCGTGCGCAGCGTGCGGAACGACTCGGCGCCCGGCCCCTTGGGCGCCTCCCAGATCGGATCGATCGCCGCCTGCTTGCCGTTGATGAGCCCGAGGTGCTTGAGGTTCGGGATCGCGCCGTACACCGGGATGCGCGTGATCGCCTTCGCCTCTTCCTCGTCGCGAATCCTCGGATCGAACGCCCGGCGCAGGAACACGAGCCCGACGCCGAGCATGAGCCCCACGGCGAGCGCGAGGCCGATCGTCGTCATCCGCTTGGGCGTCTCGCGCTTGTACGCCGTGGTCGCCGAGTCGACGATCCGCTTGTCGGTGGTGGTGGAGGCGCGCAGGATCCGCGACTCCTCGAGCTTTGTCAGCAGGAACGTGTACAGCTCCTGGCTCACCTCGAGGTTGCGGCGCAGGGTCGCCATCCGGCGCTCCTTGTCCGGGAACATGGAGAGCTCGCCCTGGATGTCGTCGAGCGCCTTGGCGATGCCGTGGCGCCGCTCGCGGATCCTGTCGCGCGACGCCTGGATGTACTCGTGCACCTGGCCCCGGACGCGGCGGATCTCCTCCTCGAGCCGCTTCACCTCCGGGTGCGTCGCGGTCGCGTCCGCGAGCAGCGTCTCGCGCTTCATCTCGAGCTCGTTGAGCAGGCCTATCGACTTGCCGAGCAGCTCGTCGTCGAACAGGAAGTCGCCCGAGAGCGCGACCGGCTGGTTCTTCCTCTCGGCGCGCGACATCTCGGACGACACCATGGAGAGGAGATCCTCCTGGATGCGCGTCTTGCGCAGCTCGAGCTCGAGCTCCGCGCCGCCCTCGATGAGGCCGGTCGCCTGCTCGGGGAGCGCCACCGCGCCCGCGCTCTCGATGAACCCCTGTAGCTCGAGCTCCACCGCCTCGAGGCTCTGCCGCACCGCCTCGAGCTGGCCCTCCACGAACTTGGCGGTCTTGTCCGCTCGCTCGGTGCGCCACGAGAGCGCGAACTCGAGGTAGTCGTCCATCACCGCGTTCACGAGGTCGCGGGCCACGGCGCGATCCTCGTAGCTCATGGAGACGCGCACGAGGTTCGTCTCCTTACGGCCCCCCATTGCCTCTATGGACATCCGCTTGAGCAGGTTCTCCATGATGATGTCGTCGGGCACGAGCTTCACGGCGGTCGTCCCCGAAGGCCGCTCGCCCCGGTGCTCGGCAACACGGAAGCTGACGCCCTCCGCGTCGTACGTTCCGCCCGGCGGCACGGTGGACTTCGCCGCGCCCTGGACCTTCGCGGTCACGCTCCCGTCCGCGGCCACCTGGAGCTCGGCGTCCAGGACGCGGTCGACCCAGTCCTCGACCGTCACGTCGCGCACGACGTGCCGCAGCGCCTTGAGCTCCGGGCTCACCGGCGACTTGCCGAACAGGGAGACGCCCAAGTCGAAGATGTACGGCGGCATCTCCTGGTCGATGTTCAGCCCCACCTTGCGCGCCGCGTTCGCGATGATGCTCCGCGAGCGCAGGATCTCCACCTCGGTCTCGACCGGCGACGGCCGGCCCATGCCGGTCAGATCGAACAGCATCGAGGTGGTCGAGTTGTCCTCGGACGAGACCTGCACCACGCCGGACGAGCTGTAGCGCGGCACGGCCGTGAGCAGATACCCGGCCGCGGCGAGCGCGGCGAGCACGACGGGAAAGAGGAGCGTGCGCCACTCGTCCAGGAGCACGAGCAGGTACTCGGTGAGCGGGACGTCGCCGCCGCCGGTCTGCTTGCCTTGCTCGTGCTGGGTGGGCTCCGGGGTCAATCGTGCTCCTGTCACTCCGCCAGCGCCTTCGACTTGCCGGCGATGTCGAGCGAGGTGTCGGCGCCGGTGAGCAGCGGCAGGATCTGCTGCATGTAGCGGCTGAGCTGCGTGAGCCCGGTCGGCGCCACCACGACCCTGTCGCCGGCGCGCAGGATGATCCGGTCGCCCGTCTCCAGGATGGTGTCGTACTGGAGCGTGTACACGGTCGGCTCCTGCCACGATCCGCGGATCAGCTTGATGCTCCGCTTCCGCGCCTCGACCGGCAGGATGCCGCCGACCTCGGCGATCGCCTGCGCGAGGCTCAGGCGGCCGTTCTCGAGCGGCACCGCGCCCGGCCGCACCACCTCGCCGAGCACGTAGACCTTCTGATCCTTGCCGCTCGGGATGTACACGAGGTCGCCGTCCTGCATGTAGACGTTGCGCGAGGTGTCGCCGCGCAGCAGGAGGTCCGCGAGGTCGATGGGCAGGAGCGACCGGCCGCGCACGAAGTAGCCGCGGTCGATGGCGCCCTCGGGGAGCACCCCCTTGGCGAGGCCGATCGCCTCGAGCAGCCGCGTGTTGCCGTCGACCGGGAACGCGCCCGGCTCCTTCACGAAGCCGAGCACGTAGAACTTCTGCGACTCGTACTTGAGGATGTCGACCGAGAGCTGGGGGTCCACGACGTACTTCCGCAGGTGCTCCTGCAGGACCTCCTGGAACTCCTGCACCGTGTAGCCCGCGGCCTGCACCTTGCCGATGATCGGCACGTAGATGAAGCCGTCCTTCTTGACCACCGTGCCGACGATCCCCTTGTTGAAGTCGCGGATGGAGGAGAGCTCCTCGTGCTCGAGAACGACGATGTTGAGCACGTCGTTCGGGCCGATCTTGTACTCGTCGACCTGCGCCGGGAGCTCGGTCTCGATCTTCTCCACGGTCAGCGCCGCGCTCGACAGGGGGGTTGCCTCCCCGTCCGCCTCCGGATCGGCGTACAGATCCTCGATCTTGCCCTCTTTGCCCTGCGGGTGGGGGCCGCACGCGGGCATCGCCGCCGCGGCGAGCAGTACGGCGGCGCAAGCGGCGCGCCGGAGCTCGAGCACCCTGACCGTCATGGAACGGGACTATTGCATTTCGTTCCGGGGTTTTCAACAATATGGTTCAGAAGACGAATGAGGGAGAGCCCCCACCCTTTGTTGAGCCTCGATGGCTGCGATCTCGACGGCGGTGTTCGACGGCGCGGCTGGTGTGAACGTTCGCAGCGGCATTTTGCATCGTCAGTTAACTTCGTCATTGTGGTCGATTTGGGCGACTTTTACCGGTGCCGCAGCCGAAGCAGCGTGCGATCTCGACCGGGATGATGCAGAAAATGGTTGACTAGTTCCAGAAGAGAGGTAGTTTGTCCGAATCCGAAACAAGTCGTCAGGAACCGCGCCGGGTGCGGTCCATCAAAGGAGTGGGGAGATGAATCGACGTGTATTGTCCTGCGTGTTTTTCGCGGCCGTGATGTCCGTGTTCGCAATCAGCTGCGGTGACGACGACAGCGGCGGGGGCCTCATCACCCTGAGCGCCGTGATCGCGGACCCGTGCCCGGTTGCCCTGGGCGTCACCAACGGCACGATGACCTTCGACTTCTCGGCGCAGCCGCTCGAGATGGCGCAGGCCGACGATCTGCAGACGGTGCTCTACTCGGGCGGGATCGGCCTGACCGTCGCCAGCACCGACACGGGCGTCAGCTACGAGCTGACCGAAGGCACCGCGGTTTCGGACACGCCGAACGCGGTCGGCGAGTACAACGTCGCCGCGGCCGAGGACGGCACCTCCGTCACCGTGACGTTCTACAACAGCTTCGACGGGTACACGATCAACACGTCGAACACGTACACCGCGACGATCACCGTGATCGAGAACGGGTACTTCACGGTCGAGACGTTCACGCGGGGCGTGGCGCTCTAGGCCGGCGGCGCTTGGGGCGCCGTTCGTCGGGGTTCGCAGTCTCGTCCGTTCGACTGTGGAGCGTGCATGTTTTCGTTGTTCATTCGGCGTGACGGCCTCATCGATCCCCCGCCCATGGGCGGGACGGACGCGCACTGCCACGTCCTGCCGGGGATCGACGACGGGCCCAAGGACGAGCACGGCTCGCTCGCCATCGCGCGGCTCCTGTGCGAGATGGGCGTCCATACGGTCGTCGCCACGCCGCACGTGATCTCGGACGTCTACCCGAACTCGACCGACAGGATCGTCGAGGCGGTCGAGAAGCTCAAGCGGCTGCTCTCGGCGTCCGGGCTCGGGATCGAGGTGGTGGCCGGCGCGGAGTACTACGCCGAGCCGGAGCTCGTCGCGCGGATCGAGCGCAGGGATCTGCTCGCGTTCGGCGAGGAGAAGTACGTCCTGTTCGAGTCGCCGGTCGAGCAGGAGCCGATGATCCTCGAGGAGATCGGGTTCCGCCTCCAGTCCGCCGGGTACACGCCGCTGCTCGCGCACGTCGAGCGGTACAGGTACCTGCAGCAGGACCGCGGCCGGGCGGAGCAGCTCCGGCAGACCGGGTTCCGCTTCCAGGTGAACCACCCGTCCTTCCACCTGCCCAAGACGAGCCACCGCGGCGAGATGGCGCGCTGGCTGTACGTCAAGGGGCTCGTCGACGTCCTCGGCACGGACATGCACCGCGCCACGCCCTGGGACAAGCCCTCCCGCTCCGCGGAGAACCGCGTCCGCCCGCGCTCGATCTTCGGGCGGTAGAACACACAGTTCTGTTTCTCCAGCCCGCGCAGATTTTGCGCGGGCAGCGAAGGGTCAACGGGCGCCTTTCTCCGGCGCGAAAGAACCCGCGCAGGATCTGCGCGGGCTGGAGGAAACAGCCGCCCGGGTGCTCGCTAAACCCGCGCAGGATCTGCGCGGGCTGGGGAAGCCCCCCGGCCTCATCCGATGCATCCGTGGCGAAAAAGTGCTCTAATGGTCCCCGCGACTCGCACCGGGAGGGAGCCTCGATGAAGAAGAACGCGTGGGTGTCATTCGTGGGGACGGCCTGCCTTGTCGCTTGGGGCTGCTCGGGCGGCGACGGCCTGAACGAGAACGTCGAGTACACCGACTGGGGGGACGACCTGCCCGAGGCGGGCAACCCGGCCGCGAACTGCCCGGTGCCGGACGAGGCGATGGAGGAGGACGTGAGCGCCCCGGACCACGTGATAGGCGACGGCACGCCCGAGAGCTGCACGAGCGCGGCGGTGGTGGCGGCGGTCGCGCAGGGCGGGGTCATCACGTTCGACTGCGGCCCGGATCCCGTGACCATCGTCATGGAGGAGACCGCCAGGATCTTCAACGACACGGGCCCGGAGATCGTCATCGACGGCGGCTCCAAGGTGATCCTGAGCGGCGCCAACGCGCGGCGCATCCTCTACATGAACACGTGCGACCCGGACCTGGTCTGGACGACCGATCACTGCAACGACCAGGACCACCCGCGGCTCACGGTGCAGAACCTCACGTTCGCGGACGCGGACTCGCGCGGCGAGACCGAGTACGACGGCGGCGGCGCCGTCTGGGTGCGCGGCGGCCGGTTCAAGGCGATCAACTGCCGGTTCTTCCGCAACGTCTGCGCCGACACCGGGCCGGACGTGGGCGGCGCGGGCATCCGCGTGTTCGACCAGTACCAGGATCAAGAGGTGTACGTCGTGCACTCGACGTTCGGCGGGGCCGCGGACTTCGCCAACGCCTGCTCGAACGGCGGCGCGGTGAGCAGCATCGGCGTGTCGTGGACGATCCTGAACAGCGTGCTCTCGGACAACAGGGCGATAGGCTCGGGCGGCAACCCGGCCGTGGACGGACCCGGCGGCGGCAGCGGCGGCGCGATCTACAACGACGGCAACACGATGACGCTCTCCCTGTGCGGCGCCGACATCGAGCGCAACGAGGCGAACGCCTACGGCCCGGCGATCTTCTTCGTGAGCAACAACCACGACGGCACCATCAACATCGAGGACTCGGTCATCCGGGACAACGTCAGCCACAACGGCGACGCGTGGGAGATCCTGCCCGGCATCTCGGGGCACGACGACACCACGGTGAACGTCGACGAGGACTCGATCGTAGAGTAGGGGAGGTCTCGCCTTCGGCCGCGGCGTAGGGTTCCTTCAGACTCTCCCGGCCTTCGGCCGCGCCCCATAGGAGCGCGGTCAGGATGGCAAAGCCCTGCGGGCTTGACTCCGGAGCGGCTTGCCGCGGAGGAGAATCCTGACCGCGGGACTTGTTCCCGCGGTCATCGGGATTCGCTCGGAAGCCCTCTTCTCACCCGCCGAAGTAGAGCCCCAGGTAGCCCACCGCCATCGGCTCCTCGATCATCGACCGCTTGAGCTCGAGCATCGGCTGCACGCCGACGAGCATGCTCGTCGAGACGCGCGCGCCGACGAGCCCGCCGAGGCGGCCTTTGAGCCGGAACCGCCAGGAGACGTCGCCGATCGCGTTCCACGTGGTCCGGTCGACGCCGGCGCGCGGGCGGCTGCGCTGCGCCCGGATCGCGGTGAGCTCGAGCGCCACCGAGTGGCCGCGGGCGACGAGCAGCGTCACCCGGGCCCCGGCCCCGAGCGCGCCCTGCGTGTCCTTGTACACGTCGAACATCCGCAGGAGCAGGTGCGCGTCCAGACGGATCCTCCCGTGCGGCGCGAACGGGAACCACACGCCCGCCTCGCCGCCGATGTCCGCGACGCCGCCCGGGCGCGTCTCGAAGTCGTCGACCCACACGCGGTCCACGCGGTGGGTGAGGAACGCGGTCTCGAAGGAGAGGTGTCGCGCCGCGGCGTAGCGCAGCCCGAGCTCGTGGCCGACGGCGAGCATCGAGAGGTTCCCCCACACGAGCCCGGAGACCTCGTGCCGCCCGAACAGGCCGAGCCGCGCGACGGGCGCGAAGCACCACGTGAAGACGCCGCCGAACGTCCCGGTCGCCTTCGGCAGGGCGCCGGCCGGCACGTAGGCGCCCTGGAGCGCGGCGAGCGCGTCGATCTCCCGGGGCGCGGGGACGTCCGGTCCGGATCGCTCGACCGGCGCGGGCCACGCGTCCGCCTGCGAGGCGAGCGGAGCGCACAGGGCGAAGGCGGCGATCGCCGCGGCGACGCCCCGGGCCGAGGGCCGTTTGTCACGCATCGTCAAGACGAAGGTTTTTCTAACATCGAACGCGGATCTTGTCCTCTTTCCTTTGGGGTTGTCATAGAACGTCCGGATGGTCGACGCGCGCGCCTTCCTCGCGGCGGTGATCGGCGTCGCGGGGCTCGCGCTCGCCGACGGCGTCGCCCGGTTCGTCAGCGGGGACGGGGGGGGGCCGACCTTCTTCGCCGCGCTCGTCGCGCTCGGCGCCGCGCTCGCGCTCGGCGCGGTCGCAGGGCTCGCGCTCTGCGTCGGGCTTTGGGCCGCGACCGCGCTCGGCCCCGCGCGCTCCCTCTTCGCCGGCGTGATCGCCCGGGCCGCCGCCTCCCCGATCCGGGTCGTCGCCGTCGCCCTCGCGGCCTTTCTCGCGCCGCTCGCCGCCGCCGTCCCGCTCCGCGCCCACCTCGCGCCTAACGCGCCGCACGCCGCCGCGACCGCGGACCTCGCGGCGCTCGCCGTCGGCTGGGGGCTCGCGTCGCTTGTCGTGCGCCGCTTCGGAGAGGGCAAGGGGCGCAGGCTCGGCCGTCGAACCGTCGGCTGGGTGTTCGCCGCGATCGCCGTAGTCGGCGTCGGCGTCTCGGCGGCCTTCCGCCCGGAGCTCGACGTGGCCGGCGTGTGGGATCTCGTCCTGCTGGGCGCCCTCGTTCCGGCGTGCTGCGGCGCGGCGCTCCTCCTGCCCAGGCTCGAGCGCAACGTCCGCGCGATCGTGATCACCTGCGCGGCGGGCCTCGTCGCCGGGTTCCTCGCCCTCGCGGCGCTCGACTCGAGCGACCGGCTGCGCGAGGCCGTCGGCGAGGGCTGGCGCCCGGCGAGCTGGGCGATGCGGCTCGCCATGATCGCGACGGACGCGGATCGCGACGGCTTCTCGTCGCGGTTCGGCGGCGGCGACTGCGACGACCGCCGGGACGACGTCAACCCCGAGGCGATCGAGATCCCTGGCAACGGGATCGACGAGAACTGCCGCGACGGCGACTCGGCGCCCGTGGCGCCCTGGCCCGAGAGACCCACCTTCGTGCCGCTTCCGGAGGGCGCCCGCGAGCCGCGCTCCGTGATCCTGCTCAGCGTCGACACGTTCCGCGCGGACCAC
Organism: Pseudomonadota bacterium; assembly: GCA_023229365.1. Taxonomy (NCBI): domain Bacteria; kingdom Pseudomonadati; phylum Pseudomonadota; species Pseudomonadota bacterium. The sequence continues at coordinate 26,731 of JALNZK010000060.1, forward strand.
CTCGGGGTCTACGGGTACGGCCGGCCGACCACGCCGCGGCTGCAGGAGCTCGCCGCGAAGTCCGTCCTGTTCGAGAGGGCGTACTCCTCGGCGCCGACGACGCACCTCTCGCTGCCGGTGCTCCTGACCGGCCGCACGATAGGCGAGATCCCCTGGGACCGCCGCACGAGCCCGTACGGCGTGCTCGACTCCGTGGACACGCTCCCCGAGATCCTCGCGCGGGAGAAGGGGTTTCACACCGCGGTGCTCGTGACGCACCGCTTCCTCACGCCGAAGTGGGGCTGGGACCAGGGTTTTGCCGAGAAGGACGACGCGCTCCTCTACCCCGAGTCGGTGTTCCGGAAGATCTCCACGGGCGACAAGCTCGCCGCGCGGCTGTCGCGGTGGATCGAGCGGCACAAGGACGAGCGGTTCTTCGTGTGGGCGCACCTGATGGACGCCCACGCGAGCTTCCTCAAGCACCCCGAGGGCCCGGACTTCGGCGACGGGGTCCTCGATAGGTACGACAGCGAGATCTGGTACGTGGATCGCACGATCGGCCGGATCGCCGACGCGCTCGAGCGGCTCGGGATCGCGGACGACACCATGCTCGTCGTGACCGGCGATCACGGCGAGCTCTTCGGCGAGCACGGGCGGAGCGGCCACGGCTCGAGCCTGTACGAGGAGGTCGCGCGGATCCCGCTGCTCGTCCGCTCGCCGGGGCTCGGCCCCGCGGTCTCCGCCTGCGTCACCGGCAACGTCGACGTGGCGCCGACGATCCTGAACCTCGTCGGCGTGGACGGCGGCGCGCACGGGATGTCCGGCGCCTCGCTCGTCCCGGACGCCGCGGGCGCACCCTGCCCGGCGGACCGGGAGATCACGGCGGAGATCCGGTACGGGCGCATGAGCGCGCCGGACGTGCGGGGGATCATCGGGCAGCGCTGGAAGCTCGTGTCGAACGTCAAGACCGGCACCTACAAGCTCTTCGACCTCGAGCGCGATTCCGAGGAGACGCGGAGCGTCGCCGCCGAGGAGCGGGAGCGGTTCGACGCCATGAAGCGGCGCCTCCTCGCCTGGACCGACATCTACGCGGATCGGGATCTGCGTGAGGCGACGGCGCAGCTGACGTCGGAGGGCGTGCCCGCGGGCGCGGAGCGGACGGGCGTCGTGTTCGAGAACGGCGTGGAGCTCGTGGCGATCGACCTCGGCGCGCGGCTCGTCAGCCGGGACGCGCCGGCGCACTTCCAGCTCTACTTCCGGACGAAGGGGAGGGTGCGGGAGGAGTGCGTGTTCGTCTTCCAGCTCGCCGACGCGGCCGGCGCCGCCGTGTACGACGCGCGCATGCCGTTCGTGAGCGGCTCGCTGCCTTTGGCGAGGTGGCCGCTCGGCCGCATCGTCAACGACGGGGTCGGCGTCGAGCTGCGCGGCCCGCACAAGCGCGCGAAGCGGATCGAGCCGGGGAGCTACGGCGCGCGGCTCTACCTCGTGTGCGACGGGGGCCGCGTCCTCGCGGAGGAGGGCCCGCGCGACGGCGAGGGGCGGGCGGCGCTCGGCGCGGTCCGCGTGGGCGAGGACGAGAAGCGGAGGAAGCGCGATGCGCGGTGACGGCTCGGCGGGGAACGGCGCTCCCGGGACGGACCCGCGCTCGCGGGCCGCGGCGTGGATCGCGATATTGGCGCTCGCCGTCGGGCTGTGGGCAGCGTTCTTCGCCGTCGACGCGTGGGCGGGCCTCACGTTCGCGCGGCCGGAGCTCGGCGCTCTCCTCGCCGGCGCGATCGAGCTCGCGCTGTTCGCGCTCGCGTTCGTCGTCGCGCCCCCGCTCTCTCGCCTCGTCGAGTTCGCCCTGCGGCGGCGTTGACCGGCGCGGGGTCGGGTGCTACCAAAGTCGAATGAAGAAGATATCTCCCTGGATCGCCGCGTTCACCATCGCGGCGGCGATCGCGCCCGGCTCGGCGGACGCGGCCGGGAAGAGCTACACCATGTTCGCGGGCGGCGACGTCAACCTCGGCCGCTGGGTGCCGCAGAAGATCTCCGAGGTGGGCCCGAAGTGGGCGTTCGAGGCGGTCTCGGATCTCACGTCCGGAGCCGACGTCGCGATCGTGAACCTCGAGTGCGTCGTGTCCACGCGGGGCCGCTTCTGGGACAAGGGCGAGCACCGGCCGTTCCTGTACCGCGCGCGCCCCGAGCTGCTCGACGTGCTCGCCGAGGCCGGGATCGACGTCGTGACCGTGGCGAACAACCACGCCATGGACTTCGGCCCGGACGCGCTGCTCGAGGAGCTCGAGCTGCTCGAGGCGACCGGCATCGCCGGCGCCGGCGCCGGGAAGAACGCCGAGGCCGCGGCGCAGCCGACCTACGTCAAGGTGGGCGACCTCGTCGTCGCGTTCATCGCGCTCGAGACCGAGTTCCCGGTCTTCGCGGCCACGGACGACAGGCCGGGAATCTTCCACGCCCTGGTGGTCGCGCCCGCGCTCGAGGCGCTCGAGAAGCCCGTCGCCGAGGCGCGCGAGCACGCGGACCTCGTCGTGTTCTCCCCGCACTGGGGGGACAACTGGACCGAGCGGCCGACCGTGGAGATTAAGGAGCTGGCGCACGCGGTGATCGACCTCGGCGTCGACGGCGTGCTCGGCCACTCGGCGCACCACATCCACGGCGTGGAGGTCTACAAGGGGAAGCCTATCATCTACGACATGGGCTCGCTGTTCTTCGACACGATCGGCCAAGGGAGGATGCGGTACAGCGCCGGCTACGTGCTGGAGTTCGACGCGCGCGGGTTCTCGAAGGTCACCATCCACCCGTTCCTCCTCCAGTCGAACCGGACCGAGCGCGCGGACGGGGCGGCGTGGGAGAAGATCAAGGAGCTCCTGACGACGCTGAGCGCCGAGCTCGATCCGAAGGTTCCGCTCGCGGTCGAGGGAAGGACCCTGGTGCTGCGCCTCCAGCCGGAAAAGCGCCCGCACGCGCGCAAGTCCGATCCCGAGAAGGTGCACGCCGCGGGCTCGTCGCGGACGGTCCCCGAGCCGTTCCGATCGCGCAAGACCGACGTCGTGCTCGCGTCGGAGCCCGGGTGGGCCGCGAAGTTCGCGGACGTGGAGCTGGACAACGGAGTCGTCATCCTCGGCGGGCGGAGCTCGGACGCCGTCAGGCCGCGCAACGCGTTCGTCGCCGAGATCGCGCTCGAGGTGTCCGGCACGCCCGAGGGCGGCCGGTGGGAGGCGACGATCAAGGCCGTTCAGCGCGGCGGCGACGGGCGCTTCGTGTGGTCGCACCCGATCGCGGACGGCACGTGGATCACGGCGCTCTGGGAGAAGGGGCAGATCGTCGTCGACCGCACGCTCGTGCGCTCCACGGGCAAGGTCGAGGGCGTGTACGATCTCTCCTGGCGCATGGAGAACCTGAAGACGCGCAAGTTCGCCCGCCCGGTCGACGCGGCCAAGGGCGACGACGACGGGTTCGTCCGGATCGGCGAGATCGAGCTCAAGCGCAAGGGCATCCCGGACGGCCCCGCGGGTGTCGCCTGGGACGGGTGGCTGCCCAAGAGCGAGGAGTTCGACCCCGAGAGGTTCGAGGAGGCCCTCGAGGCCGACGCCGCGCTGTCCCCCCTCGCGATCGCGGGGATCGCCGCCTCGGCCGTGCTCGCCCTCGCGATCGGGATCTTCCTCGTCGTCCGCGTGCGGCGCAGGAGAGGCCGATCCCGTTGACGACCGACCGGTCGTGAACTACCGTCCCGGCATGTCGAACATCACCTACAAGGAAGCCGGAGTGGACATCGACGCGGGCGACGAGCTCGTCGACCGGATCGGTCCCGCCGTGAAGCGCACGATGCGGCCCGAGGTGCTCGCCGGTGTGGGCGGCTTCGCGTCGCTCGTCGCGCTGCCGAAGGGCTACAAGGAGCCGCTGCTCGTCGCTGGCACGGACGGCGTCGGCACCAAGCTGAAGATCGCGTTCGCGATGAACGACCACCGCACGATCGGCATCGACCTCGTCGCGATGTGCGCGAACGACGTGCTCGCGGTGGGCGGCGAGCCGCTGTTCTTCCTCGACTACTACGGCTGCAGCAAGCTGGATCCCAAGGCCGCGGCCGAGGTCGTCGCCGGGATCGCGGACGGGTGCCTGCAGGCGGGCGCCGCGCTCGTCGGCGGCGAGACCGCCGAGCTCCCGGGGTTCTACAACCCGGGGGAGTACGACCTCGCGGGCTTCCTCGTCGGGGTCGTCGAGAGGTCCGAGATCCTGACCGGCGCCGGCGTCGCCGCCGGGGACGCGGTGATAGGCCTCATGTCGAGCGGCCTCCACTCGAACGGCTACTCCCTGGCGCGGGCGATTGTCGAGCGGAGCGGCGTTTCCCTCGGGGACACGCCGGCCGGCTTCGAGACGACCCTCGGCCGCGCGCTGCTCGTGCCGACCGTCATCTACGTCAAGCCGGTGATCGCGCTGCGGCGCGAGCTGCGCGTCAAGGCGCTCGCGCACATCACCGGCGGCGGGCTCCTCGAGAATATCCCGCGGACGCTCCCGGACGGCCTCGGGGTCCGCCTGCGGGCGGGGTGGCCCGTGGCGCCGATCTTCCCTTGGCTCGCGGAGCAGGGGCCGGTCGCGCCGATCGAGATGCAACGCACGCTCAACATGGGGATCGGCATGACGGCCGTCGTGGCGCCGGCGGACGCGGATCGCGCGGTCGCGGCGCTCGGCCGTCTCGGTGTCGGCGCCCGGATCATCGGCGAGATCGTCCCCGTGTCGGGGGACGCCGCCCGCGTCGTCGTGGAGGGAGCCATCCTGTGACCGGCAGCTACTACGACGTAGTAGTGATGGGCATGGAATTGGGTCCGCTCGCCGCCGGCGCGCTCCTCGCGCGGCGGGGGTTTCGCGTCCTCGTCTTGGGAGGGGGCGCGCCGTTCGACAGGTACTCCTGCTACGGGTACAGGTTCTCGCGCCGCCCGTTCCTCCTCACGGCCGCGCACTCCCAGGCCATCCGGCGCGTGTTCGAGGAGC
>JALNZK010000061.1 GCA_023229365.1 Pseudomonadota bacterium
CGCCGCTGTTCGGCGGGATCGCGACGTCGTCGCCGCCGATGCGCGCCGCGGTCGACCTCCTCGCCGCCGCCGCCGAGAGCGACGCCCCGGTGATCGTCTCGGGCGAGAGTGGGACCGGCAAGGAGCTCGCCGCGGCGTTCGTGCACGAGAGGAGCGCTCGGAGCAAGGGCCCGCTCGTCAAGGTCAACTGCGCGGCGATCCCGGCGGGGCTGCTCGAGGCGGAGATGTTCGGCGCCGCGGCCGGCGCGTTCACCGGCGCGACGCGCGCGCGCGGAGGGCGCTTCGAGGCGGCCGAGGGCGGGACGCTCCTGCTCGACGAGATCACCGAGATGGACGCCGGGCTCCAGGCGAAGCTGCTGCGCGTGATCCAGGAGAAGGAGTACGAGCCGGTCGGGGCCGTCCGTCCGCGCCGCGCCGACGTCCGGATCGTGGCGAGCACGAACCGCGCCATCGACGCGGCGATCCGCTCGGGCGTCTTCCGGGAGGATCTGTACTTCCGCCTCAACGTCTTCGAGGTCGTGCTGCCTCCGCTCAGGGAGCGGCCCGACGACATCCTCCCGCTGGCGCGACACTTCGTCCGCGAGCTCGCGGGAGAGCGGCCGCGCCGCCTGGCGAGGGAGACCGAGGCCGCGCTCGCGGCGCACGCGTGGCCCGGCAACGTGCGGGAGCTGCGCAACACCATCGAGCGCGCGGTGATCCTCGCACGCGGCGGGGTCGTCCACCCGGAGCACCTGCCGCCCGGCATCGCGGCCGGGGCAATTGTGCCCGGCGCACCCCCGCGGACAGCCGCGTCCTCGCCGCCGCGCGCCGGGACCAAGGTGCACGACATGGAGCGCCAGCTGATCGTCGAGACGCTCGATGGGACCTCCGGCAACCGCACCCGCGCCGCCGAGTCGCTCGGGATGAGCCGCCGCGCCCTCCTCTACAAGCTGAAGCGGTACGGGATCGACGGGTGATCTCGAAGTTTTAGTAGCCGCGCTCCATCGAAGCCCGTAGAATGCCGCGCAGGAAAATGGACGCCACCCCATGCCATACCGCCCGGAAGGGCGCGGGAGCCACGGCGGGCGCGCGCGGCGGTCCTGTCGGCAAGGCGAGACCCTTCCTGAAGTGGGCGGGCGGCAAGCGGCAGCTCTTGCCCGCGATCCGCGCCAACCTGCCGGAGAAGTTCAAGCGGTACTTCGAGCCGTTCGTCGGCGGCGGCGCCGTGTTCTTCGACCTCGAGCCGCGGCGGGCCGTCCTCTCGGACGCCAACGCGGAGCTCGTCAACTGCTACGCGGCGGTGCGCGACAACGTGGACGCCTTGATCCGCGCGCTCCGCGGCCACGTCTATGACAGGGATTACTACTACCGAATCCGCGCGCTCTCCCCTGATTCGCTCGACGAGGTGGAGCGCGCCGCGAGGACGATCTACCTGAACAAGACGGGCTTCAACGGGCTCTACCGCGTCAACAGCAAGGGCGTGTTCAACGTCCCGTTCGGCAGGTTCAAGAACCCGAACATCTGCGACGAGCCGACGCTGCGCGCCTGCTCGGCGCGGCTCGCCGGGGTGGAGGTCCGGTGCCGCCCGTTCTATGCCGTGATCGACGACGCCGCCGCCGGGGACTTCGTCTACTTCGATCCTCCCTACATCCCGCTCTCGAAGACGTCGTACTTCACGGCGTACAACGACTTGAAGTTCGATCTCGACGACCAGGAGCGGCTGGCGCGCGTGTTCGAGCAGCTCGCGGATCGCGGCGTCCGGGTGATGCTCTCGAACTCGGACGTCGATTGGGTCCGCGAGCGCTACGCGCGGTACGCCCCGAAGAGCGTCCTTGCGCCGAGATCGGTCAACTCCGTGGTGTCGGCGAGAGGCCTCGTGCGGGAGCTCCTCGTCACGAGCTACTGATTCCTCGGGTGCCGGGAGCGGGCATGGGGACCAGAATTCATCGCGCGGGGATGGCGTTGGCGCTGCTCGCCGCGATCCTGGCCGACGGGTGCCGCCGTCCGGAGGTCGCGAGCGAGCTCGACGTCGCGCCGGGCGAGGCCGCGCCGACGCCGCGCGAGCTCCTGGATCGGGCCGAGGATCGCCGCGCCTTCTCCGACGATCTCGCCGCGCTCGCCGACTCCGGAGATCGCGAGATCAGGGCGCGCCTCGCCCTCGCGCTCGGCCGCATCGGCGATCCGCGCGCGGTGCCGTCGCTGCTCCGGCTCCTGCGGGACGACGACGCGTTGGTGCGCGAGGAGGCGGTCTTCTCGATAGGCCTTCTCGCGGATCGCGCCGGCACGGCCGCGATAGAGGCCGTCGTCGCGGCCCTGGGCGCCGGCGACGACCTCGTGCCCGTGTCCGTGGCGCTCGACGCGCTCGGGCGAGTCGCCGCTAAGACGGAGCTCCACCACCTGGCCGCGCACCTCGACGCGGCCGATCCCGGCGAACGCGCGGCGGCGGCGCGCGCGCTCGGCCTCGCTGGCCAGCGGGGTCTCCCGTTCGACGCCGCCGCAACGGCGAAGCTCGCCGCCGCGCTCGGCGACGAGGCGGAGCCCGTCCGCTTCATGGCCGCGTTCGCCCTTTTCCGCGGAGGCCTCGCGGCGTCCGAGGACGCCTCGGCCGCCCCGCTGCGCCGCGCCGCGGCCCAGGATCCCTCCGCGGAGGTCCGCGCGATGGCGCTGCGCGCGCTCGCCAAGGGGGCGGCGCTCGACGACGCCGATCACGACCGCGCGATGGCGGACGTCGACGATCGCGTCGCGGCCACGGCCATGCTCGTCATCGGGAACATCCCCGAGGACCTTCGGTGCGGGGTCGCCGCGCGGGCGCTCGCCTCGATCGCCGCGCGGTTGGAGCGCTCCCCGCCGGATCTCGACGGGACCTTCGCCCACGTCGCGCGGACGGCGCTCGAGCAGTCGATCGGGTGCGAGGGCGGCGACGTCTCGCGCGCGGCGCAGAGAATCGCGGCCGCCCTGCCGAAGGCCGCACCCTCCTCGGCGCCGAGCGCCGGCGAGGCGCGCGTGCGCTGCCTGGCGCGGCTCGTCGGCGGCGGCGACGCCCTGTCGCTCGTGGCGTGCGATCCGGCCCGCCCGCACGCCGGGAAGCGGATGCTGGTCCTGAAGCTCGGCGCCCTCGGGAGCCCGAGCTCAAAGGACGTCCGCACGCTCGCGGCGCTCTCCGCCGAGCCGGACCTGCGGGTCGCGGCGCCGGCGCTCGAGGCGCTCGCCAAGATCCGCCGGAGCGACGCACGGGCCGCCGTCGTCGCGGCGCTCGACGACGATCACGCGCCGAAGGTGAGCGCCGCGCTCGACGGGATCGCCGCCGCGGCGGACAACTTCAAGGCGGGCGCCGCGCCCGTCGCCGGGATCGGCGCCGTCGTCGACAGGTTCGATCCCGTCGAGGAAGGCCACGGCCCGCTGCTCTCGGCCGTCGGTGCGCTCGGCGCCCTCGGGGACGCCGGGGCGATCGCGCTCCTCGCGCGCCTCGCCGCAAACCTGCGGCCGGAGGTGCGCGTTGCGGCGCTGGACGCGCTCTCGAAGATCCCGGGGGGCGCCGCTCCCGCGCTGCTCCCGCCCCTCGAGCCGGCCCGGCCGGCCTCTCACGCGCCCGCGCCGGAGCTCGCGGGCAAGGAGCTCCTCGCCACGGTCTCGACGACCCGCGGGGATTTCGTCGTGCGCCTCCGGCAGGAGCTCGCGCCGGCGACGGTCGAGAGCTTCGTCGATCTGGCCGGGCGCGATCTCTTCGACGGCACGGAGATCCACCGCGTGGTCCCGAACTTGGTCGTCCAGGCGGGCGATCCGACCGGCTCCGGCCTCGGCGACGCGGGCTACGCGCTCCGCTGCGAGCTCTCCGCTGCGCCGTACGAGCGCGGGACGGTCGGCATGGCGCTCTCGGGCAAGGACACGGGAGGCTCGCAGTTCTTCGTCGCCCTCTCGCGGCAGCCGCACCTCGACGGGCACTACACGGCGTTCGGCGAGGTCACGCGCGGGATGGAGGTGCTCGACGTCATCGAGGAGGGGGACCTGATCCTGGACGTCGACGTCTCGGCGGGCGACATCCCGCCGCCGGGAGCTCCCGCTCAGTCCCCGTAGATCCGCGCCGCGATCCGGACGAGCCCGTCCACGTCCGCCCCGCCGAACGCGTTCTTCCGCTCGCCGTCCACGTCGAGGACGGCCGCAAGGTTCCCGTCGCGATCCCGGACCGGCACGACCACCTCGCTCTCGGCTCGGGAGTCGCAAGCGATGTGCCCCGCGAACGCGTGCACGTCCGGGACGACGACCGGCGCCCCGCGCTCGGCGCACGCCCAGCAGACGCCCGAGCCCCGCGGCCGAAGGACGGCGCAGGCGAGCGGCCCCTGGTACGGCCCGACGATCAGGTCGCCGCCCCGCAGGAAGTAGAAGCCGGTCCAGAAGAAGTGCGGCATCTTGTGGTGAAGGAGCGCGGCGGCCGTGGCCATGCGCGCGACGGGGTCGGCGGCCTTCTCGAACAGCTCGCCGAGCTGCGCCTCGATCCGGGCGTACCTCCCCGCGAGCGCGTCGGCCCGCTCAGCGGCCATTGGCTTTCCCGGGGCCGATTCCCTGGGCGATCGCCTCCGCGACGATCATGTCGCGGACCTTGTCCTTGGTCCTGCGGATGAGATCGCGCTTGTACTCGTACGGGATGAACGCCGACTTCACGCCGGCCATGACGAGATCGAGGATGTCCTGCGGCAGCAGATCGTAGCGCGTGTACGCGAGCCAGTACTCCTCGGTCATCGTCGTGTCGGTGATCATCCGGTTGTCGGTGTTCAGCGTCACGCGCAGCCCGAGGTCGTGGTAGAAGCGGAACGGGTGCTCCTCGAGGCTCTCGACCGTCCCCGTCTGCACGTTGCTCGACAGGCAGATCTCGAGCGGGATCCGGTGATCGTTGACGTAGTTCAGCAGATCGCCGTCCTCCCGCAGCCTGGTGCCGTGCCCCACGCGGTGGGCGCCGCAGTAGTGGAGCGCCTGGTGGATGCTCTCCGGGCCGTACGCCTCGCCCGCGTGGATCGTCACGTTGATGTTGTTGGACAGGATGAGCGAGAACGCCGGGAGGTGATCCCGCGCCGGGTGGTCGTACTCGGCGCCCGCGAGATCGAAGCCGACCACGCCGCGGTTCTTGAACGCCACCGCGAGCTCCGCGAGGCGCAGGCTCACCTGGGGCGAGATGTTCCGCATGCCGCAGACGATCACGCCGCTCTGGATCCCGAACGCCTTGTTGGCGTCGCGCAGGCCCGCGAGGACGGACTCGAGGATCGCGGCGAGCGACAGCTTCCTGCGCGTGTGGAGGATCGGCGAGTAGCGCACCTCCAGGTACTCGATGTTCTCCTTCGCCGCGTCCTCGGCGAGCTCATAGGTCGCGCGGTAGAGCGCCTGGTCCGTCTGCAGGACCTTGAGCGTGATGTCGAAGCCCTTGAGGTAGTCGACGAGCGAGGCGTGCTTGAAGCCGGGCTTCAGGACGGCGCGCAGCCCCTCGAGGTCGCTCACGCCGAGGTCGATGCCGTCCTTCCGCGCGAGATCGAGGATCGTCTCGAGCCGCATCGATCCGTCGAGGTGGACGTGCAGATCCACCTTCGGCAGGCGGTGGAAGAAGTCGCGATCGAGCTGGACCGGTGCGTTGGCAATGTCGTCGAAGTGCATGTTCTTCCTTGTGCCGCGCCGGTCAGCGCTTCTTCGTGGTGGGTTTCGGAACGCCCGGCTTCGCGGTGGACGTCGGCTTCTTGCCCCCGATCGACAGGCCACCCTCGTCGCCGTCCTTGTCGCCGTCTTCGGACGCGGCCGCGGCGCCGCGCCCCCCCTCGACCACCGCGGCTGGCCGTGCGCCCTCCACCGCTGCGGCCTCGCCCTCCTCGCCCTCCGCGCCCGCCGTATCCTGCGCCGCGGGGCGAGCGGGCCGGGCCGCCGGGATCTCGGCGGGCTCCTCCTTCTTCGGCTCGATCTTCACGGCGGTCGGCTCGGTCTTGATCGACCCCGATCGCGCCATCTTCTGCACCTCGGACTTCGGCAGGTGCTTGGCGAGCTTCTGCGCCGGATCCTCCCCCTCGTCGGCGTAGCGCTGCGCGAGCTTCTGCACGACCCCGGGGTTCGCGCGGCTCTGCGCCTCGATCTCGGTGGAGAGGAACTGCTGCAGCCGCGGGTCGCCGGACTCGCCCGCGATCTTGTCGAGCGTCTGCATCATGCGCGCCATGTCGCCCCTGAGCTTCTCCTTCTCGGCCTCGTCCGCGGCCTGGTCGATCTTGTCCTGCTTGTCCTGCAGGAACGACTGGAGGATCGTCACGCCGGTCGCGAGCAGGATGAGGACCGACAGCGCCCACGCGAACTTCCGCGGGCGCGTCCTGTCGCGCTCGACCCAGATCGCGACCACGGCGGCGAGCCCGGCCACGGCGATGCCGATGAGAACGACGAGAAGCAGCGTGTTCATTTTTTCCTCCCCTGGCGCCGTCCGGCGCCCTGGTTCGAATCGAGGACACAGAATATTCGCTCGCTTCGCCCACTGTCAACGCGGCCCGCTCGGTTTGGGGTGCGACGGCGCGGAATCCGGCTGCGGCCCGACAGGCGGAAGTGTTATTAGTACCGTCATGAATTCCGTCACGAGCTGGTTCCAGACAACGGGGATCCACCCGGTCGTCATGGCGCTCATCGCGACCGGATTCACGTGGGCCGTGACCGCCCTCGGCGCGGCGACGGTCTTCTTCTTCAAGGAGGTGAACCGCAGGCTCCTCGACACCATGCTCGGCTTCGCGGCCGGGGTGATGATCGCCGCGAGCTTCTGGTCGCTCCTCGCGCCGTCCATCGACATGGCCGATGAGATGGGCGGCGTCAAATGGATCCCTCCTCTGATAGGCTTCCTCGCCGGCGGCGGCTTCCTGTACCTCGCCGATCGCCTGCTCCCGCACCTGCACCCCGGCCTGCCGGACAGCTCGGCCGAGGGCCCCAAGACCTCGCTGCACCGCAGCATCCTCCTCGTGCTCGCCATCACGCTCCACAACATCCCGGAGGGGCTCGCCGTGGGCGTCGCCTTCGGCGCGGCGGCCTACGGCATGGAGTCGGCGTCGATCGCCGGCGCCGTGGCGCTCGCCATCGGCATCGGGCTCCAGAACTTCCCGGAGGGCGCGGCGGTCTCGGTGCCGCTGCGGCGGGAGGGGTTCTCGCGCAAGAGGGCGTTCCTGTACGGGCAGGCCTCGGGGATCGTCGAGCCCGTCGCCGGCGCCCTCGGCGCGTTCGCGGTGCTGTCCATGCGGCCGATCCTGCCGTACGCGCTCTCGTTCGCGGCGGGCGCGATGATCTACGTGGTGGTGGAGGAGCTCATCCCCGAGGCCGAGTCGAACGGCGAGACCGATCTCCCGACCATCGGCGCGCTCGTCGGCTTCGCGGTGATGATGACGCTGGACGTCGCGCTCGGGTGAGTGTCACATCCGTACCTTGTTGTTTTTTTTTTTTGAGAGATGGTGTGGGAAGAGGGCATGCCTTCCTGAGAGAATGGGGTCGGCTCGGCAGGGGACCGGGCCGAGGGGAATAGGGGCCGCGATGAGCGGCCGACAACAAGAAGGAGGAAGCGACATGGATCGCATGAAGGCTTCTGTGTGCGCGGCGGTCGTCGCGATGATGATGGGATTCGTCTGGAGCGCGAGCGCGCAGGAGGAGGAGTCGACGCAGCAGGTGGACTGGGAGGACGCCGCGTACTACGCGGAGCTGATGGACACGTTCGTCAACGACGACGGCGTGCTGATGGCCACCTACTACGACGAGGCGCAGAACGTTCTGTGGAGCCAGCCGGCGTCAGAGCCGGTCGAGGCCGCGGCCGACGTGTTCGCGCAGGGCGGGGAGTACGCCATGACCCTCGATTTCTTTCAATGGATCGTACCCACCTCGCTGTGGCTTTGTGAGAAAGACGAAGGAGACGATGCCAACTGCGATGACGCCGGGTCGTTCTTCAAGTGGTCGACCGGCGACTTCGCCCTCGTCGATACCAGTGCAACAGTCGCCTACTACGATGCGCTGGACACGGCGTGCAGCTACCCGGGGATCGAGCGCGTTCGCGCGACAGGTTCGAGCAACCTCACCGACTACTGCGACTCCAACTACAACGGTTACTATTGGAACCCTGAAACCGACAATTTCTACAACGCCTACGAAGACTCGTGCAGCGGCCTCGGCACGCCGACCATCTACCGCTACACGCTGGACGATTCGCCGAACGTCGACGACTTCACCTACGGAGACAGTGAACGCGCGGCAAGGTTCCGATTCCTGGTGCCGGGTTCGACGTACCACTATACCGAGATCTGGCTGGCATCCTGCATCCAGTAGCCGTTTACGATAAAATCGATACGAGCCCAGCATACGAGTCCGCCGAGTGAGAAAAGAGCAGCCAGCCGGCGGCTTACGGGGGAAGGGGAGGCAACGCGAATGAAGGCTCCATCTATCGCTTTGCTCTGGATCGCGTCGGTCTGGACCATCGGCTGCTCCTCGAGCCGTGAGTCGCCGCCGTCTCCCGACTGCGGCTGCGACGAAGAGCCGGACAGCGGCGAGTGCGTCGACACTGACGTCCCCGAGCCGGACGGCGGCGTTCCGGGCTGGCGCATGACCTGGGCCGTGCAGGCGGGTGGCGACAAGAACACGAGCGTTCCGGCAGACATTGCTTGGGACCTAAGCCCCTTGTCCGACAGTTCGGTGCTCGTGACCGGGAGGTACGTCGCCGAGGGGCTGTTCGGCGCCGGCGAGCCGAACGAGACGCTGCTCTGGAGCTTCGGGTTCCCCAGCGAGACGAACACGAACTGCTTCATCGCGCGGTACGGGAACAAGGGAGAGCTGCTCTGGGCCGAAGGGTACGGCGGGGCGGGGATCGAGGCCGGCGGCCAGGGAATCTCGGAAGAAGTGGACGATTCGTTTCTCACCATTGGCGCGTACGAGGAGGCGATGACGATCGGCTACGGCGAGCCGAACCAGACTTCGCTTTCCGCAGACTCCTTCGAAACGTCCGGCACGTACAGCCACGTGCTCGCCCGTTACTCCACGGACGGCGTGTTCGAGTGGGCGATACGAGCCTCGGACGCCGCCTGGAACTCGGCCTTGTACGGCATCGCCTCTCTGCCGGATGGATCGATCGTCGTCGCGGGTTCGTTCACCGTCGGGATCGCGTTCGCTCCGGGCACGCCGGAAGAGGTCGTTTTCACCACGGCCGGCGACGCTGACACGGTGATCGCGCGGTTCGCTGCGGACGGTTCCTTGCTGTGGGCTAAGCAGATCACCGGACAGGGAAGGGAATCTGCCATGAGCGTCGCCCGCGCGCTCGGAGGATCCCTCCTGGTCGCCGGGAGGTACCAACAGACCATCGTGCTCGGGGCGGGCGAAGAGAACGAGACGTCATTGACGTGCGGGTCGGATGAGCCGGACGCCGGCGAGGAAGAGGACGAGAACTGCCCGTTCCTGGCCGCGTACTCCGAGGACGGCGCGCTCCTCTGGGCCAAGGACCTCGGGTTTTCGTGCCGACCCATGCTCTTGCCGAAGGTCGTCGCTGCGCCGGACGGCGGGTTCGCGATCTCCGGCGGCTTCGCGGGCACGGGCGTGCTCGGCGCGGGCGAGCCGAACGAGACGATCATCGGTCCGACGACAGGCGACGACTTCGACGTGGTGGTCGCGCGGTACGACGACGACGGCATGCTACTGTGGGCCAGGCAGGTCGTCGGAGAAACCGAGGATTGGGGCAGCATCCAACGCTACCCCCAATACACGATGGCGTTCCTGGACAGCGGCGAGCTCGCCGTCGTCGGCATCTACAAGGGTGCGCCCGTGTTCGGGTTGGGTGAGCCGCACGAGACGACCCTGCCCAGCGAGTACGATTATCAGATCTTCATCGCGCTCCACTACCCGAACGGCAACCTCGCCTGGGTCATCGATCAGGGCGGTCCGAGCAACAACGACGCCGCGATGAGCGTGGCGTCGTACGGCGACGGCACCTTCTTCGTCGGCGGCTCGTTCGGCGGCACCGCCACGTTCGGCACGTCGCCCGAGGACGAGAAGACCATGACCTCCAGCGGCGACTCCGACATCTTCGTCCTCAGGTTCGACCGAACCGAAGACTGATAATCCCCGAGGCCGAGTCGAACGGCGAGACCGATCTCCCGACCATCGGCGCGCTCGTCGGCTTCGCGGTGATGATGACGCTGGACGTCGCGCTCGGCTGAGCGTCAGTCCTTCGGCGCGACGCCGCCGTCCGCTCCCAGGGCGGCCCTGAGCTTCTTCGCGGCGTCCTCCACGAGCTCCTGGTTCAGCTCCTGCTGCTCGGGGCTCTCGCCCTTCAGCTCCTTGGCGAGCCACGGGGCCGGGCGCCCCACCGGCAGCTGGTCGCGGGGCGGGATGTGGAAGTACTTGACCTCGAGCGCGGCCGTCTCGGCGTCGATCGCGGCGGCCTTCGCCCGGTACTCCTTCTGCTTGGTCTCGTCCTTCTCCCGGCCGAGCCCGTACCCGTAGATGTTCGCGAGGCCGCGGCAGCTCGACGCGAAGCCGCCCGCGCAGCCCTTCTCGAGGAGCCCCTTCGCCTTGCCGGGATCCGCGGCGACGCCGGTGCCGGTCAGGAGCAGCTGCCCCTGGTTGTTGCACGCGAACGCGCTCCCGGCGGCGCACTTCCCGGCCAGGATCTCGAGCTCCTTCTCCGGCGTCAGCTCGATCCCGAGCGCGGCGCACGAGTCGACGACCGCGAAGTCGCACGCCTTCCTGTAGAACGCGTCGGCCTTCGCCTTGTCCTTGTCGCCGCCCCAGCCCTTCGACCACATCAGGGCGAGCTCGCCGCACAGCCCGTAGTGTCCCTCGTCGCACCGCTTCTCGAAGTACATGCGCCGCCCGGCGTCGCCCTTGGGGATCTCGTCCGCCGCGCCCTGCGACACGGCGTCCCCGGTCTTCGCGTCGTCGCCGCCGCAGGCTGGCGCCGAGAGCCCGGCGAGCGCCGCGGCCGCGAGCGGCAGGAGCCGCGGGGCCCGGATCACCTCACGACCTCGCCGAGCGCGTCGGCGTAGGCGTCGAGCTTCTCGCGCGAGACGCACTCGGTCACGGCGACGAGGAACGTGTCGTCGCGGGCGGGATCGAACAGCCCGAGGTCGACGCCGGCGAGGAACCCCTTCTCCTCCATGCGGCGGAGGATCGGGGCGGCCTTCCCCTTCGATGCGCGGACCGCGAACTCGTTGAACGTCGGCCCGCTGAACCTCGGCGCGAGGCCGGAGATCTTCGCGACGCGGGCCTTGAGATACTCCGCCCGGGCGAGGCAGGCGCGCGCGGTCTCGGCGAAGCCGGCGCGCCCGAGCAGGCTCAGGTTGATCGCGACGGCGAGCGCGCACAGCCCGTGGTTCGTGCAGATGTTCGACGTCGCCTTCTCGCGGCGGATGTGCTGCTCGCGCGTGGACAGCGTGAGGACGAACCCGGTCTCGCCGGCGACGTCGACGGTCTTCCCGCACAGCCGCCCCGGCATCTGGCGGAGCAGGTTCTTGTCGTTCCGGATCGCGAAGACGCCGAGCCCGGGCCCGCCGAAGGAGACCGGCACGCCGAGCGCCTGCCCCTCGCACGTCGCGATGTCGGCGCCGACCGCGCCGGGCGGGGCGAGGACGCCGAACGCGTACGGATCCGGCGTCGTCGTGACGGTGAGGGCGCCGGCGGCCGCCGCGACGCGGGCGATCTCGTCCACGCGCTCGACGACCCCGAAGAAGTTCGGGTAGCCGACGATCACGCACGCGGTCTCCGCGTCGACCGCCGCGGCGACGGCCTCGGGGGGCGTCGCGCCGGTGGCGTCGTCCACGTCGACGACCACCATCTTCGGCGCGTCGGCGTCCGCCGCGCGGAGGTACGTCCCGAGGACCTCGCGGTACTCCGGGTGCACTCCCGCGGAGACGACGATCTTGGCGCGGCCCTTGACCCGGCGGGCCATGAGCGCCGCCTCGGTCGCGGTCGTCGCGCCGTCGTACATCGAGGCGTTCGCGACGTCCATGCCAAGGACGCGGCACGCCATCGTCTGGAACTCGAAGATCGCCTGGAGCGTCCCCTGGCTGACCTCGGGCTGGTACGGCGTGTACGCGGTGTAGAACTCGGACCTGAGCAGCAGCTGATCCACGGCGGGCGACACGTGGTGGCAGTAGGCGCCGGCGCCGAGGAACGACGCCCTCCCCCCGGCCGGGGCCGGGCCGGCGAGCGCCTCGAGGTGCTCCACGAGCTCGGCCTCGGACATCGCGGGCGGGAGGTCGAGCTCGCCCTTGAACCGCAGCCCTGCGGGGATCTGCTCGAACAGCTCGTCGACGCTCTTCGCGCCGATCTTCTCCAACATCACCTGGATGTCGGACGCGGAGTGTGGGATGTACCGCACGGTTTCACCTCGTCCGTCGGGGGTTCAGCCCTCGAGGCTCTCGACGTGGGCCTTGTAGGCGGCGGCGTCCAAGAGCTTCTCGAGCTCGGCCGGCGCGCCGACCTCGATCTTCAGCATCCAGCCCGCGCCGTAGCAGTCCTCGTTGACGCTCTGGGGCGCGTCGTCGAGCGCGCCGTTGATCTCGGCGACCTTGCCGGACAGCGGCGAGAAGAGATCGGAGACCGCCTTGACCGACTCGACGGTCCCGATCGCGGCGCCCGCCTGGACGCTCGCGCCGACGGTCGGCAGATCGACGAGGGTGATGTCGCCGAGCGCGTGCACGGCGAACTCGGTGATGCCGACGGTCGCGACCTTGCCGTCGACCTTTGCCCACTCGTGGTCCTTGGTGAAGCGGAGGTTGTTCGGAATGTTCATGGCTCTCTCCCGTGTCCCGTCGCGGCTCACGCGGGCCGCTTGTAGAAAGGAGTCTTCACGATCGCGGCCTCGATCACCTTGCCGCGGATCACGACGCCGACGCGATCGCCAACCTTGTATCCCGGATTGGGCAGATACGCGAGGCCGATGTTCTTTCCGAGCGTCGGCGACGGCGCGCCGGACGTCACCTGGCCTATCGGCTGCGCCTCGGGGCCTGCGCCGGCGGCGACGACCGGGTAGCCGTGGCGGGCGATCCCCTTGCCGATCATCTCGAGGCCGAGGAGCCGGCGCTTGATCCCCTGCTCCTTCTGCGCGACGAGGGCGGCGCGGCCGTTGAAGTCGCCGACGTCCCACTTCACCGTCCAGCCGAGCTGCGCCTCGAGCGGCGTCGTGGTCAGGTCGATGTCGTTGCCGTAGAGCATGAGCTTGCCCTCGAGCCGAAGCGTGTCCCGGGCGCCGAGGCCGATGGGCGTGAGGCCGAGCGGCGCGCCGGCCTCCATCACGGCCCGGAACACCGCCACCATGTCCTCGTTGGCCGCGTAGATCTCGACGCCGTCCTCGGCGGTGTAGCCGGTCCTGGAGACGAGGCAGGGCTTGCCGGCGAGCGTCCCCTCCTGGAAGTGGAAGAACTCGAGCCCGGTGAACGCCGCGCCGCCCGGGACGCGGCCCACGATCTCGAACGCCTTGGGCCCCTGCAGGGCGATCTGCCCGGTCTCGTAGCTCTTGTCGGTGACGGTCACCTCGCCGCGCACGTACTTCCTGACGTGCGCGAGGTCCTTGTCGTGGCACGCCGCGTTCACGACGAGCAGGACGCGCTCCTCGCCGTAGCGGTAGACGAGGAGATCGTCGACGATGACGCCCTCGGGCGTGCACATCGGCGTGTAGCAGATCTGGCCGTCGGCCAGCCCCTTGACGTCGTTCGTCACGAGCCAGTGGGCGTACTCGAGCGCGTCCGGCCCGTCGAGCCAGAACTCGCACATGTGGCTCACGTCGAGGAGGCCGGCCGCCTTGCGCACGGTGTTGTGCTCCTCGATGATCCCGGCGAACTGCACCGGCATCTCGTAGCCGGCGAACGGGACAATCTTGCCACCGGCCTTCTTCATCTCCTCGAACAGCGGGGTGCGGCGCAGCGGTTCGTCCATGATCTCCTCCTCGAGCGGGTGCTCCGGTCGTTTCCGGGGCGAGATTAGTCCGCTTGCGCGGTCGAAACAAGGTCAAATTCCGCGGGAAACCGGGCCCGGGAGGGCGCCGTCAGGAGCTTTCCCGCTCGATCGCGCGGCGCACGACGGGGGGCAGGAACACGTCCCCGAGATCGAGCGCCGCGAGCGCGGCGGCGAGCGTCGCGATCCGCTCCTGGAGCGGGGCGCGGGAGTCGACGAACACGACGCGCCGTTCGTTGATCGTGCACAGCCCGCCGCGGGCCCCGCTCGCGTCCTCGGCGCCGAGGAGCGACTCGCAGCGCAGCTCGACCCCGCACCGCGCGACCTGCTCCTCGAGCAGCCGGAGGAGGTTGCGATCGTCTTCGGCGGACATGGGGGCATCATACCTCCGCGCGCGCCGAGGAGCGAGCGCACGGCCCTCGTCGCCTCCGAACCGCGCCACCAGCGCCGCGGCCAGGATGGCCAAGCCCGGCGGGCTTCCTGTCGTTCCGGTTCGAGAGCCCGAAGGGCTTCTCCTCCGAAGGAGGAATTCTGGCCGCGATCCTCGTGGGCGCGGCGGAAGAAGGTGCGATCTCCGCCTCGTCGAAACGTCCGCTTCGTCCATGGACACGACTTCAAGGTCGCAGAATGCGACCTTTGACACCGGCCGCGGCCGACCCCGCCCCCGCTTTCTTCTAGCCGATGTTCCGGGGATCGACCTTCGGCGGCACGCCGAACACCTCCCCGTACCGCGCGACGTACGAGTCCTTGCCGCACAGGAGGAGCGCTCCGAGGGGCGCGACCGCCTCGACGGCGCGGCGCATCTCCCCCGCGAGGGCGCGGATGTCCCACTGGGCGTGCTCGTCCTCGCGCAGGCGGGCGAAGTGGTACAGCTCGCGGAGGTTCAGAGTCGCGAGCACGCGCCGCCTGTGGGCGTTCGTGAGGGCGTACGGCGCGGCGGCCGGGTGCACCGCCGCAAGCTCCCGGTGCACCGCCTCCGCGCGGGACGCCATGGCGCGCAGGGCGGGCTCCATCCCGGCCTCGGCGATCGAGGGCGGGATCGTCAGCCCGAGCTCGGGATCGTACGGCCGGACCGAGAGGGTGGCGAGGCGGTGGCGCTTGAGCTGGGCGAAGCACGCGGCCGAGACGACGAGCTCGAAGGTGAACGCGACGTGCTCGAACTCCCGCAGCGGCGCGTCGAAGAACTCCATGCGCCGCATCGCCGCCTCGAAGAGGCGCCGCAGCCTCGGCTCGTCGAGCGCGTCGGCCGCGGCCCGGCACTCGGCGTAGGAGCGCCGCGACGACACGGCGAGCAGCGCGGCCGCGACGCGCCTGTCGCAGTCCCCGGGCGCCTCGACGAGGCGGACGGCGCCCGGCGGAGAAGCGCTCGGCGGGCTCTCCCTCCCGCAGAGCTCCCCGGCCAGCGCCGCGAGCTCGGCGCCCGTCTCGGTGTCGAACGGCGACGGCTCGGTGAACAGGAGCAGCGAGGGCGCCACCGCGCTTGCGGACTCGAACAGCTTGCGCGAGAGCTCCCGGAGCTCCGCGAGGGGGGCGCCCGAGAGCCTGCGGACGATGTGCTCGAGGTTCCTCGCGTTGGCCGTCAGGCCGAGCTGCCCGCTCGTCGCGAGGATCGTCGCGTAGCGCGCGTCCTCCTTGGCCGCCCCCTCTGCGAGCTTGGCCGTCGAGCCCTCCGGCCGGTCCGCCCGCGCCCGCTCGAGCAGCGCGTCGTTGAGCTCCCCGTACGCGCGCGCCTGCTCGGCGACGAGGCCGCGCAGCGCCTCCTCGAACGGCGTCCCGAGGATCTCCTTGGGGAGCACGAAGTCGTGATCGAGCGTGATGTAGCGCTGGCTCTTCTCCGTGAACGAGCACAGGCGGAAGTGCTCGAGCGCCTCGATCGCGAGGCGGGACAGGCCGAGGATGTCGAAGTTGAACACCGCGTGCTCCGCGACCGAGTGGTGCCCCATCGCGAAGATGATCCTGCGGTTCGACGCCCTGGCCCGCGTCACCTCCCCGAGCGCCTCGTGCCGGAGCTCGCTCACCGGCCGCGGATCGCGGCTGATCCGCGCGTACGCCGCGGAGAGCACCTCGGGCGTGAGCTGATCGTGCGGGAGCCCGCCCGCGGCCTCCGCGCGCCTCAGGAGCTCGGCATCGACGTTGTACCCGGCCAGGACGACTCTCATGGGCGGCGCCTCCTCGGTAGTGTCCATCGAATCTAGCCGACAGCTCCCTTCGCCGCAACACGAGTCGCCGCGAATCCGCACGGATCGCGCGCGGCGTCACCGGCGCGGCGCGCCCGCCGCGAACGTCACCGCGATCCCGGCGCCGTCCGACACGATCCGCACGCCGCCGTGCCGATCCGTCCGCAGGAGGTGCACGCCGCGCCGCCGCAGCGCGGAGATCACCTCGCCGTCCGGGAGGCGCCACGGGTTGCCGCGCCCCGCGCTCGCCACGGCGACGGCCGGGCGCACCGCGTCGAGGAACGCCGCGCCGCTCGACGAGCGGCTGCCGTGGTGGCCGAGCGCGAGGACGTCGCTCGAAAGCGCGCGCCCCGAGGCGAGGAGGCGCGCCTCCCCCTGGCGGCCGAGATCCCCGGGCAGGAGCGCGGAGGTCTGCCCGTAAGAGAGGCGGATCACGAGGGAGTTGTCGTTCGGCGACAGGGAGGGATCGTACCCGCCCGAGCCCCCGCACGGGTGCAGCACCTCGACGCGCACCGCGCCGACATCCGTTCCGCCGCAGATATCCGGCGGCTCCTCCCACGTCACCCCGCGTCGCCGCGCCGCGTCCAGGATCGCGACGTAGCCCGCGCGCCGCGCCTCGTCCTCGCCCTCGTCCGCCACGGCGGCGGTGCCGTGCGCGAGGACGCGCCGCACCGCGAGCTCGCGAATCAGGTCGGCCGCGCCGACCACGTGATCCGCGTCCGGGTGGGAGAGGACGACCGTGTCGATGGCGCGCACGCCGAGACCGCGCAGGGTCGGGACGAGGTGCAGCGCGCCGAACCGCTCCCTGCCGAAGGCGCTGCCGCCCGCGTCGACGAGCCACCTCCGGCCGTCCGGGAAGGTGACGAGCGCCGCGCTCCCCTGCCCCACGTCGAGGAAGTCCACGACGAGCCTTCCGGCGGGCACGGCGGGAGGGGCGCAGCGGACGAGGGCGCCGGTCGCTACGAGCGCCGCGAGGAGGACGCACCCGCTCCTCGGGCTGCGCAGCGCGACGAACGCGAGCGCCGCGGCGCAGCACCCCGCGATCGCGATCGCGACGGGCGGCCCGGGGGCGACGATCGACGCCGCGTCCGGCCGGCCTGCCCACTCGAGCAAGGTCGCGAGCGCCCCGAGCATCCAGCCCACAACGGGGGCGCCCAGCGCGGCGATCTGCGGCGCCGCGATCGCGACGGCGGACAGGAGGAACAGCGCCGGCATGACGAGTACCGTCGTGAACGGGATCGCGATCATGTTGCAGGGGACCGCCACGGCCGACGCCTGATCGAAGTGGTACAGCGCGATGGGCGTCGTCGCGGCGGCGGCGGCGAGGCTCCCGAGGAAGAGCCGCTTCGACTCGGCGGCGATCCTCCCGAGCAGCCTCCTCGCCAGCGGGCGGGGCGCGGACGCGCCGTCCGGCTCGAGGAGCCTTCCGCGGCGGCGCGCGGCGAGGAAGAACGAGGTCACGGCGGCGAACGAGAGCTGGAACCCGGGATCCGCGACGTCCGCGGGATCGAACGCCAAGAGCGCGACGGCCGCGAGCGCCAGCGCTTCGAGGGCGCGGGCGCGGCGCACGAGAGCGCGCGCGACGAGGACGCACGAGGCCATCACGCACGATCGCGCGACGGGCGGCTGGCCGCCCACCATGACGGCGAACGCGAGCAGCACGGGGATGGTCGCCGCCGCCGCGATCCGCCCGACCTCGACGCGCCGCGCGAGCGGCTCGACGCGCAGGAGGGCGCGGCGCAGGGCGCCGAAGCAGAGCCACGTCAGGATCGCGAGGTGGAGGCCGCTGACGGCGACCAGGTGCGCGGTCCCGGTGCGACGGAAGCGATCGCGCAGGGCGGGGTCGAGCGCCCCGGACTCGCCTATCACGAGGGCGCGGGCGAGCCCGTCGGCCGGCGCCGCGAGGTTCCCGCGCCAGAACGACGAGATCCGCTCGCGGACCGCCGCCAGCGCGACGCCGACCGCGACGGGATCGCGCGAAAGGACCGCGACGCCCCCTGCCGACTCCACCACGGCCGTGAGCCGCTCCCCGGCCCTTGCGCGGGGCGACCGCGCGCCGAAGTTCCGGAGCGAGGCGCCGCGCTTCACGGCGCCCCGGATGATGACGCGGTCGCCGGCGACGACCTGCGGCGCCTCCCGGCCGAGCACGGTCACCCAGACCGCGGCCCGCAGCGGCGCGAGGGCGGGCGCCCGCGGACTCGGCGCGCACGCGGTCGCCGCCTCGGCTTCCAGCTCGAAGCGCGCTCCGTCCTCGAGAACCACGGGCGGCCGCGAGATCCTCCCCACGATCGTCCGCACGCAGGCGGCCTCGCCCGTCGCCACGACCCCGCCCCGCTCCGCCGCCTCGGGGGCGCGGCACCACCCGGCCACGAGCGCGCAGGCCACGGCCGCGAGGACGGGGCGCCGGCGGATCCACCCGCACGCCGCCGCCAGGGCCATCGACGAGCCGGCCGCGACGATCGCCGGCACGATCGGGACGGGGAACCCCGCACCGAGCGCGCAGCCGGCGGCGTACGCGGCGGCGAGTGCGACCAGAATCTGCACCGCGGACGACGGTTCACGGATCGTGCCACCCCCGGAGCTCGCCCGGGGACCGGCCCCCCCGGATCGGCGGGCGACGGCGACGCCGGCGGGGAGGCGCGACGCGCGGCGGCGCCGCCGGTCCCCCCCCGCCGCGGCCTCGCTTGCCCTCGTTATGGAGTTCGTCTACTATGCCCGGCCATGTGGTCCGCCTGCTCTCGGCCTTGGCTCGCCGCCGTCGCGCTGGTCGCGTCGGCGTGCCTCCCGGACACCGGCGGCATCGAGCCGCCGAGCGATCGGCTGATCTTTCCCGTCGGCCTGGCGACGACCCCGAGCGACAATTTCCTCCTGGCGGTGAACTCCAACTTCAACCTGCGATACAACGCCGGCACGCTCGTCGCGCTCGATCTCTCGGTGCTCGACGAGCACCTCGCCTCCGCGCTCGACGGCCCGGGCGTCTACTACTCCACGGAGTGCGGCGAGGACGGCGTGAGCGCCCCGAGCCAGGACGACCAGTACTGCTTCGTCGACGACGGGAGCCTCATCCTCGAGGAGGAGACGCTGCGCATCGGCGCCTTCGCGAGCGATCTCGAGCTCACCCCGTCCGGCGACCGGGCCGTCATCCCGGTGCGCGGCGAGCGGGCGATCCAGCTCGTCGACGTCGACGAAGCCGGACCCGACGTCATCTCTTGCGGCGAGGGCGCGGATCTGCGCTGCGACTCCGCCCACCAGGTCACGAGCAACTCGGCGCACACCCTGCCCATCGAACCGTACGAGATCGCCGTCACGGAGCTCGAGGAGACCGATCCCGGCGGAGGCTCGACTCCGGTCACGCTGGGCTTCGCGACCCACCTCGCCGGCGGCGAGGTGTCGCTGTTCTCGATCTCGCGCGGCGAGCCCGGCAGCCCGGTCCAGGCGGAGCTCCTGTCGGTCCTCGACGGCGTGGTCGGCGGCGCGAGCGGGATCGCGTCCTTCGAGAACGAGGTCTACGTCGCCGGTCGGCACGACGCGACGCCGCACGTCGCGGTGCTCGAGGTGCTGACCGACTCGGAGAACGGGTCGTACACGAGCAACCCCTGGTTCAACCAGACCGATCACGTCGACCTCGTGACGGAGATGTACGCCGGCACCGACGCCCGCGGGATCGCGGTGTCGCCCGACGGGAGCCTCGCGTTCCTCGCGACGCGGACCCCGGACGCGCTCCTGAAGATCGACCTCGAGAGCCTCCAGCTCATCGACCAGACCACCGTCTGCCTGGACCCGTCGGTGGTGGCGACCTACGTCTACGACGGCCTGACGCCGGGGTACCCCGACGACGACACGCTCTACGCTTTCGTGCTCTGCTTCCTGACCGGCCAGACCTACGTCGTCGACACGAGGCTGATGCAGGTCGAGGTGCGCGCGACCGGATCCGGGCCGCAGGCGATCGCCTTCGACGACACGCGGCGGCTCGTGTACATCGCGAACTTCAGCGAGTCGAACATCACCGTGCTGCAGGCGGTCCCGCCGTTCTCGCAGCTCAAGGACGCCAGCGGGCGGGTCGTCAGGATCGGCGAGCCGCGGCGGGCGAAGAGCAATGACTGAGCGCCGCCACGGGCTCGCATGCCTCGCGGTCGCCGTCGCGATCGCCGCGCTCGGCTGCGAGGAGGACCTCTCCGACAACGACATCGCGCAGTTCGACAGGCCGCAGGACGCGGCGCTGGTCTGCTACCACGCGGATCTCGGCTCCCTCCCCATGGGCTGCTGCCGGAACACGGGCGACGGGGTCCCCGGGTTCTGCGACGCCCCCATCGCCGACGCGGTGGTCCTCGCGTTCGTCACGCAGACGACGTTCGGCGAGGTGGCCGTGGTCGACATCGAGGCGGGGGAGATCATCGACCAGGACACGCGCATCCCGCTCAACAGCTTCATCCCGGTCGGAGGCCAGCCGAGCGACATCGCCGCCTCGTGGGACGGCGCGTCCGTCTACACGGCGAACTTCGAGACCGAGGACGTGTCCGTCATAGACGTCGCCGAGTCGTTCGGGCCGACCATGGTCGCCTCGACGGCGATCGACGTCGCCGGGCCGGCCGCGAAGCTCGCGATCGCGAGGGCACCGTCCATCCGCGATCGCTTCCTGTTCGTGACGCAGCCGACCCTCGGGCGGCTCGCCGTGATCGAGGTCTTTGGCGAGGGGGCGACGGCCGCGGACGGCGGCGTCGACGAGGCCCCGGCCGCCGGGCGCCTGCTCGGGTGGGTGCGGCTCGACGCCGCGACCGGGATCGAGCACTCCCCCCCCGACGAGTCGGTGGAGGGGATCTCGCCCTGGGCGATCGCCGCGTCGGAGCTCACCCCTTCCCTGTACGTCGGCGGCAAGTCCGGAAGCTGCATCCTCGAGATCGATTCCGAGGTGCTGGTCGATCGCGCGCTGGCGCTCGGCTCCCCGGGCGAGATCGGCGAGGACGCGATCGTGCGCCGCATCGATCTCGGGGACTTCACGACGCGGGCGCTCGCGGTGGAGCCGGACCTCGAGCGCTGGATCTACGCCGTGGAGAACGAGCTCGGGGGCGTCGTCGTGGTGGACCTCGTCGCCGGCGAGATGCTCCCGGTGAACGCCGGCAACCCGGTGGCGGACGACGCGTACAGCATCGACGTCCCGGGCCGGGCCCGCGCGATCTCCCTCCTGCGTCTCGCGGAGGAGGACGACCCCTCCCCGGTGACGTTCAACGGGACCTTCGGCATCGTGTCGAGCACCATGGCGGCGGTCTACGTCATCGACGCGGAGGACAGGAACGCCGTGGCGGGGCAGCCCGTGCAGCTGCACAGCCTCCGGCCGGCCGCCGATTGGTGCGCGTTCGGAGAGGACGCCGGGACGGGCGACGACGACGACGACGAGTGCGTCGTCCCGAACATCGAGGACGTCCCGGTGCTGCTCGGCGACGACTCGGAGCTCTCGACGGCGATCGCGGCGAACGTCGGGGGGATCGAGGTGATCGACGCGGGCCTCCCGGACTGCGCGGCCGACGGCGGCGTCGAGTTCAGGCCGGACGACGACTACGGCATCCGGCTGCGCTGCGACTACCGCATCTCGTCCAACGAGATCTGGACCTTGACGTGGCAGGGGGAGATCGGCGTGAGCGGGTCCGGGGTCGCGCAGTTCGACGCGCCGGAGACCACCGCCGCGGCGCTCGTCGTCCGGGATCAGGCGAAGGCCTTCTGCAGATCCGGCGTCCTCGGTGGCGACGACGGCACGGTGGCGGGCTTCAGCGACATCTACGACGGCTTCGCGAACCTGGAGACCGGGAGCCTGGGCTTCCCGAACGGCTACCCCGGCGATCTCCTCGAGATCACCTCGGCCCCCACCCCGATCGACGGGGCCGCGTGCGACCAGTTCGACGGGGATTTCCTGTACCATGTCCGGGAGCTGCTCGCGGACGACACGTTGATCATCGGCCCTGTCGCCGGGACCGGCGCGACGCCGCTCCCGACGCAGGAGTGTTTCGGGCAGGCGTTCAACTACACGATCCGCTCCTACAAGCACTGGGTCCTCCGCGGCTCGACGACGGGCAACCTGCGCTACGGCGTTCTCGACGAGACGACCGGGCAGTGCCTGCCGGACGACGGCACCCTGGAGAGCGAGCTGGAGAGCAGGGCGCGGAACCAGCGCGTGTTCGAGAACGCGTCGTTCTTCAACTACTACATGCAGTTCACGTTCGCCTCCGGAACCGAGCCCGCGATCAAGGGCGGGTACGACGACCTCTTCTACTCGTTCCGGACCACGGACGGCTTCTCGCCGATGGGCTCCATCCAGGGGAACGACCTCACGGACATCGAGCCGACCCCAGACGGTCGCCTCGTGCTGATCGACCAGGCCAGCGAGGGGCTCATCCTCTTCGATCTGTCTGGAACGTTCGGCATCGTCGGTTCCGCGGTCAACTAGAGCCGCCTGTCCGGCCTCCCCGCGAGCGCCGCCGAGAACGCACCGGCGTACACCGCGCGCGCCGCCTCGCTGTCGCGATTGTCCCGATCCCTGAGGAAGAGCGGCGGCTCCACGGCCGTCGGCCGCGCCGCGCACCCGGGGCGCGCCTCCACGAGGACGAGCTCCGCCTCCGCGTCGGGAGACGGGTGGACCGCGAGGAGGGACGCCGCGCCGAGTCCGCCGCGCGTCAGGCCGGCCAGCAGCTCCGAGACGCGCCGCGCCGGGAACACGGCGCACAGGCGGCCGCGCCGAGGCTCCAGCAGCTCCGCCGCCACGCCGATCCAGCCGTCCAGATCGATCCGCACCTCGTGGCACGCGATCCGGCGCTCGCCGTCGGCGGGGAGGTGTCCCGTGTCCGCGGGCCAGAACGGCGGGTTCGCGACGACGAGATCGAAGCGCCGGCGCGTCAACGCGGGGTGGCTCTCGCGCATGTCGCCGTTCACGACCTCCAGCCGGTCCCCGAGGCCGTTCGCCTCGGCGTTCTCCGCGCACAACGCGGCGAGCCGTTCCTGGGCCTCGACCGCGACCACGCGCTCGGCGGCGCCCGCCAGGAGCAGGCCGAGCCCGACGACGCCGCAACCCGCGCCGAGATCCGCCGCGCGGCGGGCGGGCCGGGCCGCTCCACGGCAGGAGAACCAGACGAGCAGGGGGGCGTCCGCGGAGAACCGGTACCCGGATCGGGGTTGGCGCAGCAAGAGCCGCCCGTCGAAGGCGGCGTCCACCGTGACTTGGAAACGCGAGCTCCCCGATCTTCGCATCATGGCTTTTTACACCACTTGTCTCGCCCGCGCGTCTCAAGTATGGAAGAATACACTGAGGAGGCGGTGATGTTGAAACAGTGCGGCAAATCCAGGATCTTGGCAATTCTCGCAGCGGCGCTCGTGCTCTCGGCCGGGGTGGCGGTCCTGGCGGGGACGGTGACGAAGACCGGCACCTTCTACGTCGTGAAGGTGGCGACCTCGGGCTCCGCCGGTTCGATGGTAGTGAAGATCACGACGACGGGCACGAACGGGTATCACTGCAACATGCTCTACCCGTGGAAGCTCACCGTCGATCCGGGGGACGGGATCGCCGTGGCCAAGCCGAAGCTGAAGAAGGAGGACGCGGCGCAGTTCACGGAGGCGGCCGTCGTCTTCGAGGTCCCCTACACGGCGACCGAGGCGGCGAAGTCCGTGTCCGCGACCCTGAAGCTCAGCCTCTGCGACGACAAGCAGTGCCAGATGGAGTCGGTGGCGCTCTCGTGGCCCGCCCGGTAGGCGCGCGGCGGCGAGGCGCTCACTCCTCCTCGGCCGGCGCGTTCTGGATTCCCTCCTCCAGGTAGTCGTTGAGCTCGCCGACGGTGAGCCTCCCTTCCTTCCGCAGGATCGCCGAGACCCGCTGCGACCAGCGCTGGATCATGCTGCCCTCGGCGGCCGAGATCGAGTGGTCCTCGGGATCGACGACGAGCGCGTCGAAGTCGCAGCGCATCGCGTCGAAGACGGCGCGGTACTCTCCGTAGAGCGGGGAGTCGTCGAACTTCGGCGAGATCCTCACGACGCGCAGCTGCGTCTCCACGGCCAGCTCGTACCCCGTGACCGAGAACCGCATCTTCTCGAGGGCGAACGTGTCGTGGTCGCCGGCGCCCGCCTCCGCCATGGCCGCCTTCCGCTTGTCGACGAGCAGGTTGATCCGCACGACGTCCTCGTCCGTGGCCTGGACGTCGTCGAGCGCCGCCTTGGCCTTCGGGCACTTCGTCGACGCGCACGCCGAGAGCACCGCGAACGGTGCGAGGAGCGCAACGAGCACGGTAAAGGTGACCCGTGCAGGCGTTCGCGCGGGGGTGTTGGCGTACATGATTCTCTCCTTGTTGAATTGCTTCTTACGGTATCGTCACCTTAATATGATGAATGTGAGTGGGCAACCCGGAGACAAACCCGTCGTCCTCGTCGTCGAGGACAACGACGACGTCCGCAGGGTCGTGCAGCTCTACCTCGCGTCAGCCGGTTTCCAGGTGCTCGAGGCGGGAGACGGGCTCGCGGGGCTCGCGTCCTTCGAGAGAGACCGCCCGGACCTGATCCTGCTCGACGTGCTCCTGCCCAAGCTGGACGGGCTGGAAACGCTCAAGCGGCTTCGGAAGAGCCCCGGCGGGCACGACGTCCCGGTCATCATGATGAGCGCCGTGCTGCAGACGAGGGATCTCCAGGCCGAGACGGCGCACCTCAAGGTCGCGGCGTTCTTGCAGAAGCCGTTCCAGGTGCGCCGCCTTCTGGAAGAGGTCCGCCGCGTCCTGAACGAGACGACCGGCGTCCGCTCCGAGGTCGAGCGCGGCCCGACGGGAGCGCAAACCACGACCCGCGGCGCCGCCGACCGGGAGAACGACGAGAAGATCCTCTCCACGGCCTGCCGGGTCGGCGCGAGCGGAACGCTCGAGGAGATCCCGCTGCCGAAGATCCTCCACGGCCTGTTCGCGACGAACAGGACCGGGCGGCTGCGGATCGTGTCCGGCACCACCGAAAAGCGCATCTACTTCTCCAGCGGCCTTCCCGTCTACGCGGAGTCCTCGCTGCCGGAGGAGACGCTCGGCGCGTACCTCATCGCGAACCGCGTGATCACCGAGGCGCAGGGGGCCGAGGCGTATCGCGAGATGACCGAGAACGGGCGCCGCTTCGGCGAGGCGCTGCTCAAGCTGGACCTCATCGGGCCCCACGAGCTGTTCTCCGCCATCGAGCGCCACCTCGCCGAAAAGGTGGTCTCGACGATCTCGTGGAAGGCGGGCCTGTTCCGGTTCGAGGACGGCGAGGCCTGGAAGGACGACGTCGTGATCGCCAGGATGAAACCGGGGCGAATCCTCATCGACGGGATCCGGCGCTACTGGTCGTCGGAGTCGATCCTCGCCGGCGAGCGGTTCACCTGGGACAGCGTCCCCTTCCTCGCCGACGAGGCCCCGTACACGGACGATCAGATATCGCTCACGAGCGGGGAGATGAAGATCCTGCAGCTCGTGCGCCGCGGCCTGACGATGCGCGAGATCGGCGGCCAGATCGGTGACCGCGAGCAGACCGCCGCCCTGCTCTACGCCCTGTTCGTCATGGAGCGGCTGGGCTTCTCCCCGCGGCGCGCGGCGCAGGCTCCGCAGTCGCGGGTCGCGGCGCAACGGCCGGCGGTCGAGGGGGTCGAGAGCCCGCGGCCCGACGCCTCATCCAAGGAGGAAAAGGCGCAGGCGCTCCTCGCCGAGTACATCAAGTACCGGACCGCGGACTACTTCACCCTGCTCGGCGTCCCGAGGGACGCGACGGCGGCCCAGATCACCGCCGCATTCCAGACGAGACAGCGTCGGTACCACCCCGACACGCTGGTCGGCATCGACACCGGCCTCGTCCACGAGAAGATGGAGGAGCTGTACGACCGCGTCCACTCCGCGTTCCGCACTCTCACGGACGCCGGCCTCCGGGCGAAGTACGAGGAGGAGCTCGATAAGGGCGCCAAGCGGACGATGCTCACGCAGCAGAGCAGGACCGGCAGGATCGAGACGCTGGCGAACAAGCCGCGCCACGAGATCCTGTTCGAGGACGGCTTCTCGCTGCTCAGGAACGGGGAGTTCTCGAGAGCCCTTGCGATGTTCGAGGCCGCCGAGAAGCTCGAACCCAAGGCGCGCTACGGCGCGTACCGGGCGTGGTGCTCCTACCTGGCCAACCCTCAGATCAGGGAGAAGGTCGAGCGCGAGCTCGTCCTCCTCGCGAAGCAGAACGCCGGTGACGGTCTGACGTACTACCTTCTGGGCAACTTCTACCTGCGCGAGGACAACGAGAAACGCGCTACCGCGTGCTACGAAAAAGCGCTCTCGATCGATCCGCAGAACATCGACGCGACGCGGCAGCTCCGGCTCATCCGGATGCGGCAGCGGCAGAAGCGCACCGAAGCGTCGGGGCTGTTCGATCTTTTCAAGAAGAAATGAAGGCGGTCGGCGGGGCGGTTAATCCGTGATCTTCGGATCGAACGGGAAGTAGAAGATGAAGCCGATGGCGATGCTCTGGTTCGAGTTCCAGATGCGATCCTTCTTGTCGATGTTGCCGTCCGGGTAGTCGCCCGAGCCGCGGGAAACCGGCGTCCATGACACGGACCCGTCGTCGTTCTCCGTGAGCTCCCACTGCTTGCCGGCCTTGCCGGACTCGTCGGTGCCGCCCTCGTTCCACTTGAAAGGAGCGATGCGGTACTCCAGATTGAGCGCGAACCACTCGTTGAAGTACGCCATGAACCCGATGCCCAGCGTGAAGGTCCCGGCGATGCGGCTCACGCGCGTCACGGAGCCGTAGTCGCCGTTCGCGTCCGGGATCTGCGACAGATCGCCGCACAAGTCGTAGCTCCCGTCGTTGTCCGTGTCCTCGGACTGGCAGTCCTCGCGCTCGTTCAGGTGCACGATGCCGCCGCCGAGGAAGATGTACCCGTCGATCGCGATGAACAGCTTCTCGAACATCGCGAGCTTGCCGCGCAGCGGGATCACCGAGACCTGCGCGAGGTACATCCCCTTGAGCAACCCGACCTGATCCTCGAAGTTGTTCGCACCGCCGTAGCTCGGGAAGTTGCTCTCGGAGGGCGTGGTCGCCGTGCCGCCGATGTCCTCGGAGGCGGCGATGTGCTGCGTCAGCTTGGTCGGCGCGTTGAAGGAGTAGTACCCGATGGCGCCGACGGACAACCACTCGAAAATGTTGAACTCGAGCCGCGCGCCGACGAGGAAGTTGTGCATGTAGTTGTTCAGGAGCGTGTACCCGAACTGAGGTCCGGCCGAGAAGCGCAGCTCTCGATATTGGACCAACTTGCGCACGGCCGGCGCTCCCGCCAGGGGACCCTCGAGCAGGATCTCCTGGGCGGAGGCGATCTTCGTCCCACCGCAGAGGGTCAACAGGGCGAAGGCCAACGCAATGGTGATACGCTTCATGGTTTCTAGCCCCTTTCGTCCATGACCGGTCATCTACGTTTCCCTTCTCCCGTACCCTACTTCGGCAGCTTGTACTCGAACGTGAACGGCAGGAACAAGGTGACCCCGATCTGCAGCATCACGTTGTTCGTCAGCTTGAAGTTGTCGTCCACCCAGTTGCCCTTGACCTCGCGGTCTTCCGGATCGGAAAAGGTCGTCCGGTTCTCGAGCTCCTCGGGGAAGATGTAGTCGCGCAGCTCGAGCGCGATCGCCAGGAAGCGCGAGAGGTACAGCCGACCGCCCAGCCCGATGTTGAAGCAGAACTTGATCTTGTAATCGAACGATCGGTACTCGGGATCGATGACCGGGATCGGCCGAGTGAAGATGAACCCGCCGCCGCCGATGACCCAGACGTCCCAGTGGAGAATCCACTCCTTGAACATCGCGAACTTGCCGTAAATCGGCACGTACGTGAAGTTGATCTGCCCGCCCCACTGGTACTCGTTGATCGGGATCGTCTGGTGGGTCGCGCGGCTCACCGAGTAGTTCAGATCGGTCTCCTTGCCGAGGCCGCCGTACCAGTTGAAGCTGAGGCC
The DNA here is from genome assembly GCA_023229365.1 of Pseudomonadota bacterium. Taxonomy (NCBI): domain Bacteria; kingdom Pseudomonadati; phylum Pseudomonadota; species Pseudomonadota bacterium. Next base: position 28,048 of record JALNZK010000061.1, read on the forward strand.
GACCCCGAGCACCTCGGTGATGTAGTAGGACAGCGCCAAGGTGATCGACTGGTGCTGCACGTACGGGTCGTTCAGGGACACGCCGAACGTCGGCTGGAAGTCGAACCGCCTCGCGCGCAGCGCGTACACCTGCTGGACAGCCCAGATCGGATGCTGCGAGGAGGGCTCCTCGGTCGCCGCGGGCTGCTCGGCCGGCGCCGTCCCGCCGGCGGCGTCCACCCCGAGCGCCCCGAGCACGTCCGAGTCGGAGACCGCTCCGCCGCCCTCGGCCGGCGGCTCCCCCTCCGCGGGTTGGCCCTCTCCCTCGCCAGCGGCTGGCTCGCCCTCGCCGAAGGTCATGGCGTCCCCGGGAGCGGCGCCCGCCTCTCCCTCCTGCCCCTGCCCCGCCGCCACCTCGTCCTCGCCGAACGACATCGTGTCATCCTGTGCGTAGAGGGTGGAAGGCAGCAACAGGAGGGCAGCGAACATCCCCGCCAGCTCGATGCGTGCTCTTTTCATCACTCGTTCCCCTCGCAATCGATTGGTGGCTACCCTTGCCGTCCGTAACTATCGAAAATGATTGAACTTTTCAGCCCATCCGTCATTGTTGACAGACTATAACACAGTCGCTCTTTTCCTAGCAATATTATTTGTTAATGGAATTTCGTTTTGTTTTTGGACCTCGAAATCAGATCAATTTGAACCGATAACCTCATCATTCTCGTCTCGCACGAACAGGGCGTCGACGAACTCATCGACATCGAACTCCCGCAGATCATCCTTTGCCTCGCCGATCCCGATGTAGCGGACCGGAATCTTGTTTTCGTGGCAGATCCCGATGATCACGCCGCCCTTGGCGGTCCCATCGAGCTTGGTCAGCACGAGCCCCGTGAGCCCGAGCGACTCGCCGAACTCGCGGACCTGTTGCAGCGCGTTCTGGCCGGTCGTGGCGTCGAGCACGAGCAGCACCTCGTGCGGCGCGCCCTCGTGCGCCTTGCCCATGACGCGCGCCACCTTCTTCAGCTCCTCCATCAGCGTCACCTGCGTGTGCAGCCGCCCGGCGGTGTCCGCGATGACCATGTCGGCGCCGATCTCCTTGGCGCGCTTGATCGCCTCGAACACGACCGACGACGGATCGGCTCCCTCCTTGGACTTGACGACCTCGCACTTCGTGCGCCGGCCCCAGATCTCGAGCTGGTTGACCGCCGCCGCGCGGAAGGTGTCCGCGGCCGCGAGCACGATCTTCTGTCCCATTTCGGTGTGCTTCGACGCCAGCTTGCCGATGGTCGTCGTCTTGCCGACGCCGTTCACGCCGACGATCATCACGGTGTGGGGCTTGCCCGCCGCGACGTCCGCCGGCTTCGCCTCGACGGACAGCGTGCGGCGAACCTCCCTCTTGAGCAGCGCCCAGACCGCATCCGGATCGGCCAGCTCGTTCTTGTCGAACCCCTCGCCCAGCAGCGTCAGGAACCACTCCGTCGTCTTCGCCCCGACATCGGCGGTGATCAGCGCCTCCTCGAGCTCGGCGAGAAGCGCCGGATCGATGGTCTTTTTCCCCTTGAACAGCGCCCCGATCTTCGTGATGAAACCGCCGCGCGTCTGAGAGAGCCCCTGCCGGAGCTTGCGGAGCTTGCGCTCCCGCTTCGCGTCCTCGAGCTGGGAGGCGGCCGCCTTCTCCGCGCTCTCGTCGAGCCGCACTCCCGGCGCCGCGATCGGTTCCTCGACCGGCGCGGGCGCAGGTGCCGCCGCCGGAGCTTTCACCTCCTCGGCCGCCTTCTCGGGCTCACTCGGCGCGACGACCGCGGGCTCGACCTCCTCCGCCGGCTCCTTCCCGTCCTTCGGCGCCGCGATCTTCGAGGCGCGCGCACCGGCCCCTTCGACGACCGGCTCGGCGGGCTCGACGCCCCCCTTTCGCCGCTTGACGACCACGACCACGACGACGATAACGACCACCAGAGCGGCGACGAGTATCGCGATAACCGGAGCGCTCATCCCTTGCCTCCAGGTGCAACGTGCCGATATTACGGCTCTTTTTGGTTAGCGAAGCGTGTGCTCGGCCAATCGGTATTAGGCGCCCCGAAGACAGAAAAGTCAAGCCCGGGACCCGGATCTCCGCGGCGGGGCGTCGCATTCCGGCTGCCCCGGAAGCTGCGATTCTCCGCGACTGGGGGCTTTACAACCGGTGGACGCCCTACGATGATCTCGGGAATGGACTTCCGTGAACAGTTGGCGCCCGGATCCGTTTCGGCCCGAACGAATGAGTTTTTTCACTCGTCGCGCGTCAAAACGGCTGGCAAAGCCTGGCGGCGGGCGGAGGAACCCTGATGCGGCGACCACGACAGCTCCGAACGGCGGTGGCGACGTGCGCGATGGCGCTCCTCCTCTCGACCAACGGACTGGCGGACGCCCGCAGCGACTATCTCATCAACATGCTGGAAAAGGGGGCGACGTACCGCATCCGCGTCCAGGCCGCGACGACGCTCGGCGTGATCCGGTGCGCGGAGGCCACGAAAGCGCTCGGGCGCGCCCTTTCCGACGAGAGCGACCTCGTCGTGATCTCCTCCGCGGCCGCGCTCGGCCAGATCGGCGATCCCTCCGCCATCCCGATGATCGAGACCGCGTTGAAGGACCCGCCGTCCGAGCCCGCCAAGGCGCAACTGGAGACCACCTTGCGCGTGCTGCGCGCCCTCGTGAGCGGCGGGGAGCTCGCGCCGGTCGGGGACGCGACACCGCGCTTCCTCATCCGGGTCGACGCCATGGGAGACTCCTCCGGCTCCCAGCGCGGGGACATCACCGAAAAGATGCGGGCGATGGTGGTCGACCGGCTCGGCCGCGCGCCCGGAGTCGTCCTCCAGGACGCCGGGATGAAGGCCGGGCAGGTCAAATCCATGGTGAAGAAGGAGAAGCTCAAGGCGTTCATCCTGACCGGTTCGATCATCCGTCTCGAGCGACTGGGCACGCAGCTCGTCGTGAAGATCAGCCTCAACGTTTTCTCCAATCCGGGGTACAATCTGCTCGCAATGCCCTCGGCGGAGGGGGCGGTGACGTTGAGCAACGGGCCGATCTCGGTCGACGCCGAGCGCGGCGCGCAGGACCGCGCGCTCAAGGCGGTCATCGACGCGCTGGTCGGG